>CAYNLG010000015.1:0-58251 GCA_964397995.1 uncultured Anaerolineales bacterium | reverse complement strand
GGCGTTGATGTTGTCGTACCGCTCGATGTCGTCGTGGTAGTCCAAGCCCCCCGAGGCCACCACCCCGGTCGGGCGCGCGTGCAGGAACCAGTGGAAGATGTCGATCTGATGGCTGCCCAGGTCGGCGATGGGCCCGCCGGAGAACTTCCGATACCACCGCCAGTTGCGGAACCGCTCCATGGTGCCGTAGCCGTACGTCTCGAGGATGGCGGCATCCAGTTCCTTGCCGTCGGGCCAGCCGACGTTCAGACGCTGGTGCCGGTTCCACTGGCCGGAAACGAAGGTCATGCGCCCGAGGGCTTTCTTGGCGTCGATGTAGTCGAGGGCCGTGTGGTACCGCGGGTTCGAGCGGCGCTGGTGGCCGATCTGGAGGAGCTTGCCGGTGGCTTTCGAGGCCGCGACCATCTCGCGGGCCTTCTCGGCCGAGTTCGACATCTCCTTCTCGCAGTAGACGTGCAGGCCCGCCTTCATGCAGGCGACCGCTTGCTCGGCGTGGACCCAGTCGGGCGTCGCGACGATGACGGCGTCCAGGTCCTTCTCGGCGGCCAGCATCTCCTGGTGGTCGCCGTAGGCGTTGGCCTCGTGCTTGTAGGCTTTGAGGAGCCGCTGGGCGTAGCCCTTGTAATAGGGCCAGATGTCGCAGACGGCCTTGAAGCGGACACCGGGAATCTTCAGGCTGTTCGTCAGGAGCACGCGCCCCTGGGTGCCAGCGCCGATCACGGCGACGTTCAGGTCGTTTCCCCCGCCGGCGGCCGCGGCAAAGGCCCGCGCCCCCACGGCAAGCGACGCCCCGGCCAGCGCGCTGGTCTTGAGGAACTGGCGGCGGTTGACGCCGCTTCGTTTGGGTCGTGTGTGGCGGCTCATTGGCTGAGTGACCTCCATAGAATGGCTGGCCCCGCGCGGGGGGAATGTGTTCGTCTCGTCCGGCACCGACCGCACACCGCCCCGGCCGCGGATGCCGGCAACCGCTCCGTCTAACCGCCCGGGGGCGGCAAAGTATCGCCTCTCGGACCCCGGAAACCGGCCTCAGGCCGTGCCGGGATAGCCCTCCACGGCGTGGAGGATGCCCTTGATGTATCCGTACGCCCAGGCGAACGCCTGCATCCCGCCCGGGTCGTCCTCGTGGCCCGGCAGGTGGTCCGGCATGAGGATGCCCGTGTAGCCCACCTCCTTGTACGTCCGGGCGGCCCGCACCATATCGATTTCGCCCTCGTCGTGGTAGGTCTCGGCAAAGTGCGCCCGCCCGCCGCGCAGGTTCCGGAAGTGGACCTGGAAGATCTTCCCGCGCGACCCGAACCAGCGGATGGCGTCGTACAGGCCCTCGGGCTTCTCCGCCTCGGGGAGCATCTCCCAGATGCAGCCTTGGCAGAAGGTCAGGCCGTGGTACGGGCTGTCGCAGGTCTGGACGAACCGCTTCAGGCCCTCGACCGTGTCGAGCACCTGCGCGATGCCGTAGGGGTTCGGTTTCGGCATCGGCGGGTCGGGCGGGTGGCAGGCCAGCCGGACCTTCGCCTTCTCGGCCGCCGGCACGACCCGCTCGAGGAAGTACGCGATCCGGTTCCACATCTCGTCCGGCTCGCAGGGCCCGATGTCGGGCTTCTTCTGCGGCGAGACGTCGTCCAGCTTCCACTCGGAGTACTGGCTCCCGCCGCGCCCCGGCGCATGGCCCGTGCGGGCCCGCCAGACGCGGACGTGCAGGTTGTAGGCGAGGCAGGGGACGCCGGCGGCCCCGGCGGCCTCGATGGTCTTGACGAGGCGGGCGATGGCCCCGTCGCGCCGCTCGGGCACGAGGACGCTGTTCTGCACACCCCAGTACATCGAGACGGGCTTGAGCCCGGCGTCGCGGACCTGCTGAAGGCGCTCGCGGCAGGTGGCCTCGGTCCAGATGCCGTCCGGCCCGCTCTTGGCCGGCGAGACGCAAATGTGGCGCACTCCGCACCGCAGCAGGAACGGCAGCTTCTCCGGCGACGAGCCCCACCGCTGGCATCCGACCTTCATGCGGTCGGCGGCCGCGCGGCTCGGCGAGGCCGATGCCGCCTGGGCCACGGCCTTCGCCCCCGGCAGGAACGAAGCGGCTCCGGCGGCGGCGGCGCCGGCGCCCGCCAGGGCCAGGAAATCGCGACGGTCCATGGGACGTCCCCTCAGCCCGCTACTCGGCGGCCAGTTCGGCGGCCGTGGCGTCGAAGAACCGGATGCACTTCGGCAGGTTCTCCATCAGGTCCTCGACCGACCCGTGCTCATACTCGATCGCGACCACGCCCTTGAAGCCCTGGCGGTGCAACTCCGAGAGCTGGCCGCGCGCGTCCCCCTGGCCGGTGCCCCACGGAACGTCGTGGGGCTTCTTGCCTTTTCCACCGTACTCGTTCAGGTCCTTGAAGTGGACGCTGACGATGCGGCCCTCGAGCGCCTTGAGCGTCTCGACCGGGTTCAGACCCCGGCGCATCCAGTGGCCCGTGTCGGCGCATGCGCCGATGCGCGTCGAGCGGCCCTCGCAGGCCTTCAGGACCTCCTCGGGCGGCCACGAGTTCGGGTGGTTGTGGATGGCTTCGCGGAGGTCGTACTTGGCAAGCAGCGCGTCAACCTCTTCGGAGGGCTTCGTTTCGCTCGTGATCACCTCGATGCCGAGCGCCGTGGCGAACCGGCAGGTCTCTTCGTTGACGCCCGTGACGCCGATGCAGACCGGCTGGATGCCCGTTTCCTTCAGCTTCGCCCGGACCTGCTCCAGCACCTCGGGCGACATGCCGGGGCTCATCTTCTCCTTCAGGTCCGGGCTCACGCGCTGGCCCGGCCAGACTTCCACGTACTTGATGCCGAGTGCGGCCAGCTTGTCGAGCGTCTCGAAGAACGTGAGCTTCCGGAACGTGTACGTCTGGCACGCGAGCCGCCAGCCGAGTTTCTCGGCGGCCGAGTCGTCGCGCTTGGCCAAAGGCGCGGCATAGATGGTGAACGGCCCACGGTTGTCTTCGGCCCGCGGGGTCAGGCGCGGCTTCGGGCCGGCCTTGCCCAGGAGCTTGGCGGCGGCGTCTTTGACCTTCTTGTTCTTCGTGGTGCTCATGACGTTCTCCATCGCGGGTCGGACGACCTCGGCGGGCGGGTTCTTCATCTTCTCGGCAATCCGGACGACCACGGGGCACGCGTCTTCCGCCAGACCCGGCTCGTCGATCAGGCCGGTGGCCATGCGGAGCGACTCGGTCGTATGCACGTCCCCAAGGGCCCCGAGCACCAGGCGCTTCTCGTCCGGCCGCGCCGCGGCGGCCAGGGCCTTGGCCAGCATGTCCAGCTTCTTCTCCTCGTTCCGCACGCCGCGCGCCAAGTCCACGTACCCGCGCAGGGCGAGCACCTGGTGGACCCGGTTCTCGCTCGTCTGCGCGACCGCGAGGATGTCGTCAGCAGCCGCGGCGTCGGGCCACGACGTGAGGACGCGGATGGCCGCGTCCTGGACGTCGGCGCTATCGCTCTTCGTGGCCTTCATGACCTCGGCGTAACCCGCCTTGCCGCGCGTGTGACCGAGGGCCCGAACGAGGGCGGCCGTGGCGGCGGGGCTCGCGCCCTTCAGGCCCGCCAGCACCGCCGGCTCGGCCTCGCCCTTTTTCCGGCCGCACACCGCCAGCAGGGCCTTCTCGGCCGCGGCGCGGCGCCCGTCGCTTCCCGCGTCCTTGACGAGCGCGACGAGCGCGGCCGCGTGCTCCACCTCGGCCAAGCGGCCGAGGGCCTCGCAGGCCTCGGCGGCGATCTCGTCGTTGGTGCCCCTGGCCTCCTCCAGGAGCGCCGGCACGGCGGCGTCCACCGACCGGCTGGTCAGGGCCTGGACGAGGACGAGCTTCTCGCCGGGCGACGCGCCGCCGAGTTGCTGGATCAGCTTGGCATCGACCCCGTCGGCGCCCAGCTCCGTCAGGCTGCGTTGGGCCGCCTTGGCCTCCTCATCCTCCGCCGCGGCACGCTTCACGAGGAGCGGCACGTCGTCGGCCGTCCCGAGCGCCGCGAGGGCCCGCACCGCGGCCAGCCGCACCTGGATCACGTCACTCTCGACCGCTTTGAGCACCGTCGGCCGCGCCGCCACGTCGCCGCGCCGTTCCAGAGCCGCCAGCAGCGCCGTCTTCGCGGGCGTCTCGAGCGAGTCGTATGCCTCGGCGAAGGCCTTGGTCGTCTCGGCACCCGGGGGCGCCTCGGCGATCAGCCGGACTGCCAGGCCGCGCGTCTGGGCGTTGTCGCTCGCAAGCGTCTCCAGGATCCGCGGCTTGGCCTGCTCCGGGTCCGCCGCCACCAGCCCCTGGAACGCCGCCATCTTCACGTGCGCCGGGGCATCGGCCTGGTTCAGGTGCCGGAAGATGGTGGCGGCGGCGTCGACTTGGCCGGCCGCCAGAAGCTCGCCCGCGGCCGTCAGACACGCGTCCACCGCCGCCGGCTGCAGCGCCTCGGGGGCCATCTTCTGGAATCCCACCAGGGCCACGGCGGCCCGCGGCGTGGCGATGCGGCCCAGGGCGTAGGCCGCGGCCGACGCCAGCTCCGCATCCGTCGCCTGCAGCATCGGCATCAGCATCTCGGCGGCCTCGGCATCGCGGAGCACCCCGAGCGAGTTGATCAGGCCGATCTTGACATCGCCCTGCGCCCTCGGCACGGCTTTCCGCATGGCCGTGCGGGCCGTCGGGTCCCCCACCCGCTCCAGCACCATCCGGGCCGCGTGTGACAGCTCCGGGTCCGTCAGCATCGGCGCCAGCTTCGGCACGCTCGTCGGGCTCGCGATGAGGCTGAGCATGCGGCAGGTGAACTGGCGGGCGGCCCGGGAGGCGGTCTCCGCCGTCGCCACCTCCAGCAGCCGCTTCTCCAGGTCCGCCCGGAGCTTCGCATCCGTCCCGGCCTCGTTGACGGCCTTGTCGATCGGCTCGACGGCCTCGCGGCCGCCGCCCCAGTCGTAGGCCTTCAGCGCCTCGAAGGCCGTGTCGAGGTCGCCGACGTCGGCCGCCAGCGCGGCGGTCGCCAGCGCGACCGCAACGGTGCACGCCAGGATGCGGGCAAGGGTGCGATGCATGCCAGGGGTCCTCCTCCGTCCGATGGATGCGGCCAGGGGGCCGCGGGGATTAGGATGCGGGTTTCGCCGGGATCGGCCGCTTGGCCGTCCAGAAGATCGCGTTCACGAGCACCCGCTGGAAGTTCGCGCTCTCGAAGTCGTGCGGGTAGCCCATGCCGGTGTAGAAGGCGCGGCCGTCGGCGTCCTTGTCGTAGACGCGGGCCCACGCCAGGGGCTGGGTGTCCTTGCTGGTCTCGCCGGTGCCCGTAAGGAGCAGGATCGCGTCCTCGGCGTTGTCGGGGTTCCGGTAGAGCTTGCCGTCCCGCTGCCACTCGCTGACGCCGGTCAGGATCGGATGCCCCTTGTTGGCCTCGTGAACCTTCACCTGGACGGGCTCGCCCTTGCCGTGGCCCTTGTAGCTGCCGCCGAAGACGTCGCGGTCCATCTCCAGGAACTTCTGGAAGGCGTGGCTGGCCGTCCGCAGGCCCACGACGGGCTTCCCGGCCTTGCACCAGGCCTTGATCCGCTCGATCTGCTCGCCGTCGATCTTCTGGCGGCGGCAGAAGACGAGCATCACGTCCGCGTCGTCGAGCGCCTCCAGGTTCGGCAGGTCCTTGCCGCCGTCCTGGCCGAGCGAGAGCGTGCACGTGACCGGGTAGTGCGCCTCCAGGTACGTCTTGAAGGCCTTCAGCGACGGCTCGCTCTTGTACTCCTTCGAGCCGCTGATCATGTGGACCTTCAGGGGCGGGGCCTCCTTGGCCTTGTCCTCGGCGACGGCCGACCCGACGGCCGCGGCGGCCGCGGCAAGGCAGCAGGTGATAAGCAGCAGCTGGCGCATGGCGCCCTCCTCTCAGACAGCGGGGCTCAGAGCGTGTACGGCGCCCGGTACGGACGGTGCCGCATCCGGTTCGCCTCGTCGTCGCCGACGAACTCCTCCTTGACCGGGTCCCACTTCAGCTTGCGGCCGAGGGTCATGGCAATGTTGGCGAGGTGGCAGACCGTGGACGAGCGGTGGCCGGTCTCGACCGGGGCGGCCGGGTCCTTCCGCGTGCGGACGCAATGCAGGAAGTCGCCCATCTGACCGCGGTTCGTCCGGTACAGGTGCAGGTCGCCCGGGCCGATGGTGTCGTCCTTGACCTTGCCGGGGATTTGGCCCTCGGTGCCGATGAAGGTGCAGTTTCCCCTGCCGCTCTTCAGGTTCAGCGTGACGCCGCCGGCGTACTTGAAGGTGCAGTTGATGTCGAAGAAGCAGTCGTGGAGCGAGCCGGGCGGGTGCCGCCGGCCGGTGCCCTCGACCTCGAGGGGGCCGGACTCGTCGGCGCCGATGCCCCACTGGGCGACATCCAGGAAATGGGCGCCCCAGTTCGTGACGTCCCCGCCGGAGAAGTCCGTGACGAAACGGAAGTTGTAGTGGACCCGCCCGGGGTGGTACCCGGTGTACGGCGCCGGGCCGAGCCAGAGGTCGTAATCGAGTTCGGACGGCACGGGCTGGGGGTCCCAGGCCTCGTTCTTGCCCGAGCGGGTGCTGATGTTGACGTTGACGGTGTGGAGCTTGCCGATGCGGCCGTTCCGCAATAGCTCGCACGTGTGCCGCCAGCGCCCGTCCGTCCGCCGCTGGCTCCCCACCTGGAGGACGCGGCCATGGCGGCGGACGGCCTCGGCCATGGCGCGGCCGTCGGCGATCGTGAGGGTCATCGGCTTCTCGCAGTACACGTCCTTGCCGCTCTGGCACGCCGCGATCGAGATGATGGCGTGTGTGTGGTCCGGCGTCGCGATGACCACCGCGTCGACGTCGTCCCGGGCCATGACCTCGTGATAGTCCTTCCAGCGGAGGACCTTCGCGGGGTCGTGCCCGTAGTGTTTGGCGACGCGGTCGATGCCCTTCTCGCGGTACGTGTCGTCGACATCGCAGATGCCGAGGACTTGGCAGTCGTTGTCGCCCAGGCACGCCCCCAGCAGGTTCGACCCGCGGTTGCGGATGCCGATCGAGACCGTGACGATCCGCTCACTGGCAGGCTTCTTTCCGCCCGCGCCCAGGGCCGACGAGGTCAGGACGTACGGGGCGGCTACGGCCGCGGCGGCGGTGCCTTTCAGGAAGCGGCGGCGGGTGACGGAGCGCGCGTGGCTCATCGGCTCTCCTTGTGCATGAGGATTGGCCCAGCCTACGCGGCCCGCGGGTCGGAGCAAGGGATTTCCGCGTCCCGCCACGGCCCCCGGCCGCGCCACCGGCTTAAACCGAGCGGCCCGCCCGGGGTTCCGCCTGTTGCGCTGCCATCCGGGGCGCCGGCGAAAGAAAATCGCTTGCAGCCGCGCGGCACCTCGGGGATAGTCGGACGCGGCCATCGGAAAGGACCCGTCGATGAGCGACATGCCGCCCCCCGCCGCCCCCACGCCCCGGCCCGCGGACGCCGACGAGATCCGCCATGGTCTGCCCATCGTCTCGCCGCGCGATGCCGACGAATTGGCCGCCGAGAAGGCCGCGCTGGCCGACCTCCAGGGCAAACCCGCGCTCACGCGCTGGGCCGGCTACGCCCGCATGACCGGCCCCGGGTGGCTCCAGAGCGCGATGACGCTGGGCGGCGGGTCGGCCGCCGGCAGCCTCACTATCGGCGCCCTGTTCGGCTACAAGCTCCTCTGGGTCCAGCCCGTCGCCATGTTCCTGGGCATCATCATGCTCTCGGCGATGAGCTACCAAACGCTGGCGACGCGGGCCCGGCCCTTCGGCGCGATGAACCGCTACGTCCATCCGAGCGTCGGCTGGGCCTGGGCCCTGGCCTCGCTCGTCGCGACGGTCATCTGGCACTTCCCACAGTACGCCCTCGCGGGCGGCATGGCCAAGGACATTATCAAGACCGCCTCCGGCTGGTGGCCGGCCGGCGGGGGCGGCGACACGGCCCTGATGCTTGCCATCGGCGCCGTCATCCTGGTCGTCTCGACCATCATCACCTGGAACTACAGCCGCGGATGGAAGGGCGTCCGTCTCTACGAGCGGGCCCTCAAGCTCATGGTCTGGATCATTATCCTGAGCTTCGTCGTCGTGGTCGTCCGGGCCGCCCTGGCCGGGCGGATCCGCTGGGGCGAGCTCGCCAAGGGCTTCCTGCCCCTCTACATCCCCTCTCTCGACGACCCCAAGGGCGTCGGTACCGTCCTCGGCGCGTTCGGCGCCGCCGTCGGCATCAACATGACCTTCATGTACCCGTACACGCTGCTTGCGCGCGGCTGGGGCCGGGAGCACCAGGGGTTCGCCCGCTTTGACCTCGTCACGGGCATGCTGATTCCCTTCATCGCGGCCACGAGCCTGATGAGCATCGCCGCGGCCTGCACGATCTACGGCAACGAGGCGCTCGGCGACAAGGTCTCGCCGGTGGCGGCGGCTTCCATGATCGCCGAGGCGGGCGTCGGCAAGGAGATCGGCCACCTCATCTTCGGCCTCGGCATCCTCGGCATGGTGCTGAGCTCCATCACCACGCACATGCTGGTGGCCGGGTTCGCGGGGTGCGAAATCTTTGGCCTGGAGCCCGAGGGCTGGCGCTACCGGCTCTGCACGCTTATCCCCGGCGTCGGGTTCCTGGGCGTGATCCTCTGGAAGGTCATGGGCTTCTGGGTCGCGGTCTGGACGAGCGCGATCTGCGGCCTGATGCTGCCGATCGCCTATATCGGCTTCTTCGTCCTGCACAACCGCCGCGCGTACCTGGGCAAAGACCTGCCGACGGGCGGCCGGCGGTGGCTCTGGAACCTGGGGATGGCCCTGGCGATCCTCGCGACGCTGGCGTTCCTGGTGTACGCGGCCCAGGGGAACTACTACGAGGGCATCAGGGCGTTCTTCGCCAAGCTGTCAGGCAATCCTTAAGCGTGCTTATGCTTAGCCGCGCGGTGGGGGTGTTGCCTCCCCTCCCTGCGGTCGGGTCTCGGCTAATCATGGCACGTGTGGGCATGTGCGCGTTCGCGACGCGCCGCGCGCTACTTCGCCGGTAGCCGCGCTACGAACGCCTCGTAGGCCTTCTGCATCGCCTCGCGCGACCGCATCTCGCCCCGGTCCACCCGCACACCGTACCGGAGCGTCAGCGTTTCGCCTTTCTTGATCTCCGCCTTCGCGAAGGCCCCGAAGCGGCCGTAGTCCCGGTAGGCCGAGGACACCGTTCCCTTCGGGTTGGCGGGGTGATTCATGTGCTCCACGCAGTACGTCGCGTCGCCGAGCTTGAACTGGAGCCCCGCCCACGGCAGGTCCTTGGCCGTCTTGACGTCCGTGTCCTCGGACGGGAACTGGTACGCGGCCGACTTGTTCTCCGCCACCTCGTTCGACGGGCGGAACTGGCACCCCGCGTGCTCCGGGTCGCCGCCCAGGACCACGTCCGATCGCACGGCCGTCAGCTTGGAGATCACGTCGAGGACCACCGGGAAGTCCGAGTCCGCCGGCCCCGACGCCGGTACCCGCACGATGTGGGTCCGCTCCTCGGTGATCACCGGTTTGCCCTCGGGGTCGTTCCAGTGGATGAGCGTCGTCAGGGTGCAGCCCTGCTGGGCCGTGTCCTTCAGAAGCACCTTCTGGTGGATCTGGGCCACGTCCTTCATGTGCCACCAGTCGTGCTTCGTGCCGCCGTCGTAGGTGATGGTCTTCCAGCCGATGAAGACGCCGCGATGGTGGGTGTACCGGCCGCCGGGGCCCTTCGTCAGCAGCGTCCCGGCCTCGGGGTCGAAGACGTGCAGGTAGACCTTGTAGGTCTCCTGGCCCCGGTCCTTGGTGCTGGTGTCGAAGGCGTACATGTAGCGGACGACGGGGTGCCCCTCGAACAGGAGGGTCAGATGCTCGCCGGGGGCGTCCTTCCACTCGACCGTCGGCGAGGACGGGGGTTCGGCCTCGCATGCGGGGTCGTCCGCGGCAAGCGCGAGCGGCATGGCGATGAGGACGGCACCGGCGAGGAGCAGGGCACAGGTCATGGCGTCTTCCTTTCCTGTCGCGGGACGGGCCGCCGGGGCTGTCGCACCGGGCGGCCGCGTGTCATGTTCTCTTGAACGCCGGTTCTACCCCGGGGTACCGGCGCTTGCCGCGCCCAGCGCCTCGCGGAGGCGCTGGCCGAACACCGCGTCCTCGGCGAGCCGCCCGAGCACCCGCAGCGCGGCCCCGTCGAAGCCCCACTGCCCGGCCGCATGGGCCGCCACCAACCCTTCGAGCGCCAGCCACGTGATCTCCACCGGCGTGGGCACGCCATCGACCAGGTCCACTTTGTGGAGCGTCGCGCCGCGGGGGAGGGTGGCCACAAAGAGCGTCGACCGCTCGCGGTTCCCCGTGCCGCTGTCCCATGCCAGGTCGCCCACCGGGCCGACCTGGCGCAGGGCCTCGGGCACCAGGCGCGTCGGCGTCCCGTCCGGGCCGACCAGGCGGAGTTCCTCGTCGGCCTCGCGGAGGGCGGTCTCGCGGACCACGGCCGCCAGGTCGAGCGCCTCGCCCAGCATGGCCGCCAGGAACTCGCGGTCGAAGGCGACGTGTCCGCCGAAGAGGTCGCGCTTCCCCGCCGCCGCGTGCCGCGCCGACCGCGTCTGGACCGCCACGTGCCCGTCCTCCGGCCGTACCGGGACGAGGACCACGTGCGGGTGCCAGAGGCCGTGCGTCCCGGCGTAAACACGCTCGGCAAAGCCGACGACGCGGCCCGTGTCGGGGTCGAGGATCGGCAGCATCTCCATCAGGCGGTCTCCTTGGCGGCCCCGGGGAACCCCTCGCTGGTCCCGGGGGCGATGGCGCGGCGCTCCCCTGCGACCTCGACCTCGATCGGCCGCGCGCCGCGGTTTGTCACCTCGGTCCGCTCCGGCGTGATGTCGACGTAGACGGGGCAGCCCTTCCAGGCGAGGGGAAACGCCAGGCGCGTCCACGCCCGCGGCAGGCGCGGCCGAAGGGTCAGGTGCTCGGCCTGCAGGGCCGTGCGGAGGCCCGCGAAGCCCAGGACCGCAACCTGCCACGACCCGCCCGCCCCGGCAATGTGCACGCCTTCGGCCGCCCCGCCGTGGGCAAGGTCCAGATCCTTGCCCGCGCTCAGCTGCCAGAACCGGTAGGCCTCGGCGATGCGCCCGAGCCTCAGGGCCACGATCGCGTGAATGGCCGCCGACAGCGACGAATCGTGCGTCGTCACGGGCAGGTAGTGTTCGTAGGCCTGCTCGACCTCGGCGTCGGTGAACGCGTCCGGAAAAAGCATCATCAGCATCAGCACGTCGGCCTGCTTCAGACACTTCGTGCGGTAGAGCCGCTCCTGGCTGACGAAGGCCGCGTACGGCCGCGACCGGTCCGGCCACTGGGCGTCGAAGTCCGGCTCGGCCAGGCGGCCGAACTCCTCGCACTGGAGGACGAGGCCGTCGGCGCGGCGGAGGAGGGGCAGCCCCTCGGCCGCCTCCGCGAAGGCCGCACGCTCCGCGTCGGTCGCCCCGCCGGCCTCACCGTGCGCCGCGGCCAGGGCCAGCCCGTAGGCCGCCATCCGGTTCGTGTACGCGTTGTTCGACGAAAGGGGCGTGTACTCGTCCGGGCCCATGACCCCGAGCAGGCTGGGATGGTCATCCCCCGGCCGACGGTCCATGCGCGCGAGCCAGTAGCGGGCCGTCTCGGCCAGCACCTCGGCCGCCGGCCCGTCCAGGAAGGCCGCGTCGCCCGTCGCGGCCGCGTAGTGGGCCAGCCCGTAGGTCACGGCGGCCGTCACGTGGACCTCGTGATCGGCGTATTGGAACTGGGTGCAGCACTCGTTGCCGTCGGTGTCGGACTGCCAGGGATACTTCGCCCCGGGGTAGCCGTAGAAGGTCGCTCGCCGGCGGGCCGCCTCCAGCGTTCGCACGCGGAAGCCCACGAGCGACAGGGCCGCTCCCGGCTCCGTGTAGAGGTAGAAGGGCAGCAGGTACATCTCGGTGTCCCAGAAGTAGTGGCCGCGGTACGCCTCGCCGGCGTGCCCCTTCGCGCCGACGGCCACACGGTCATCGCCCCGCACCACCGCCCGGAGCAGGTGATAGGCGGAGGCCCGCAGCGCCCGCTGGGCGGCCGGGTCGCCTTCGACGACGACGTCCGAGGCGTCCCACCGCGCGGCCCACAGGGCGGCGTGCTCGGCGTGGAGCTCGTCGTAGGTCAGCGCGGCCGCCTCCTCCATCAGGTCCTCCGGCGCCGCCGGGTGCAGGTCGCGGCTCGTCGTGACGACCGTCCGCTTCTCCACCACCAGCGGCGCCTCCGGAGAGGCCGCCAGCGCCGCCGTCACCCGCGCCGCGCGCGCCTCGGTCGCGAACGCCCAGTCGGCGCGCGGCCACAGGTGCGCAAGGTACGTGACCTCGTCGCCGCCGTCGGTCTCGACGGTGCCCGCCACACCGTCCTCGGCCGGGGCGAAGCCCCACGACGTCAGGTGATCGTGCCCGTTCGTGCGGACGTCGGCGTCGAGCCCCGCCTCGACCGTCACCTCGACCTCCCGATCGGCCGCAAGGGTCATCCGCTGGACGATGAGACGTGGCCGCGTGGCTGAGACGAACCGCTCGAATCGCACCGTGAGCGTGGCCCCGGCGCGGGTGTGCCAGAGGAGGTCGCGCCGCAGCGTCGCGTCCCGCAGGTTCAGTTCCCGCCGGTATCGCTCGACGCGGCTCTGCGTCACGTCCAGCCGCTCGCCGGCCACAGTCGGCGCCAGGCCCAGCGGCCACGGCAGGTTGATCATCTCCCGCCGCAGCCACGGGTGCGGCCCGAAGACGCCCGGCACGTACGTCCCCCAGCGCAGCACGAAGTCCGGGAACTGCTCGGCCGTCGTGTTCCCCGGCCGCCGCTCGTACTCGACGTTCTGCGGGGTGCCCGCGAGGTGCTCCTCCAGCGACCCGCGGACGTGCAGCGGGCCGCTGCCTTGCGTGAACAGGCCCTCGACCGCGCGGGCGGTCTCCGGCCGGAACCCCGTCTCGACCAGCGTCCAGGGGTCGTTCATGGCATCACCTCGTGGCTCAGGCGGCGTGGGCGGCACCCGCCCATTATGCGCGCCGCCCGCCCGGGTGCATGGAAAAAGGCGGATTCGTCTGCCACCAACCGGCAGGACGCTTGACACCGGCCGCCCGCCCGCCACGATAGGACCGCGAACCGGGAGGCGCGGCATGCGAATTGGTGTGGCCGTGGGCGTCGGGCTGCTCGTACTGGCGGGAACCTGCTTCGCGGGGGCGTGGTACGTCCCAGACGAGACCCCGGCGGCCGAGACCGTCGTTGCCCGCGTCCTGACCCTCGGCGACTCCAACGGCCAAGGCGAGGGCAAGTGGCCCGACCGCCTGGCAGCGCTGCTGAACGAGGGTCGCACGGCCGGCCGCGTCGCCGTCTGGAACGATTCTCTCAGCGGCCGCACCTTCGGCTTCCTGTACCGGGACCGCCCCGTGACGCGGGCCGTGACCGTCATCGGCGCGGCGCTGGCCGAGGCCGAGACGCGGCTCGGCGGCCCCGTCGACGAGGTCGTCCTCTGCCTCGGCACGAACGACGTCAAGGACGCCTACGCCTGCCAGGGCAAGACCGTCGAGGACGCCCTTGCGGCCGCGGCGGCTGTCCTCGACCGCATCGGCGCCCGGAACCCGAGGCCGCGCGCCACGGTGCTGTCGCCACCCGCCATCGGCGCGGTCGTGGAGACGGCCGAGCGGACCGAGTGGCGCCATGCGCGGCCGCGCCTGGCCGCCTTCGTCGCGGGTCTGGGCGACCTGTGCCGGGCGCGCGGCGTGCGGTTCGTGGATGCCCACACGCCGACGCGCCTGGCCGCCGATGCCGTTCTCGGGCGCGACGGCGTCCACCTGAGGCCGGAGGGTCACACGATGATGGCCCGCCTCGCCGGCGAGATGCGTGTGCTCGCCATCGGCGACTCGAACGGGGCGGGCCAGGGCAAGTGGCCCGACCGTCTGGAGGAGGCCCTGGCCGCCGCGATACCCACGCGCCGCGTCCGCGTTCACAACGCCTCGAGGAGCGGCCGCGCCATCGGTTTCCGAAAGTTCGGGCCCGACTCCTGCGCCCTGCTCGTCCTTGACGGTCTGCTTGCCGAGGGCAGGGCGGCCCTAAGCGGGCCGGTCGAGGAGGTGGTCGTCGGCCTCGGCACGAACGACGCCCAGAACCGGTGGGCGGAGCGCGGCCGCACGGTCGAGGACGTCGCGGTGTACCTGGACGTGCTGATCGACCGCCTCCGCGTCTTCCGGCCGCACGGAGAACGTGGGCCGCGCGTCACGGTTCTTGCCCCGCCTCCCCTCGGCTCGATGATGGCCACGGACGCGCCGACGGACCCGACCCCCGCGGGGCGGCACCAGGCCAAGTGGCAGGGAGCACGGCCGCGCATGGCCCGCCTCGCATCCGCGTTCGAGGCCGTGGCCCGCCGCAAGGGCGGCCGCTTCGTGGACGTATACGCGACACTCGCGCCGGAGGCCGACCGCTGGCTGACCGAGGACGGTGTCCACCTGGCCCCCGAGGGCCACCGGCGCGTCGCCGCCCTTGTGGCGGAAGCCATGGTCGGCGACCACTAGACGACCCGTTTGCCCCCCGGCCGTTTCCGGCGTATAGTTCCCCATCATCTTCGCCGCGCGGAGACCCGATGAGGAGCGCCTGCCGTGACGGACTGCCAAGATAGCCGCGACCGGGGCACCGGCCCCCGCGCGCCGCGCCGGGTCCGGTGGCTCTGGCCGCTCACGGGGTTGGCGGCCACGGCCTGGTTCCTCGTCCGCTGCGTCCCGAAGCCCAGCCGCGCGGCCTATCCCTGCCAGCGGGCGGCGTTCCCCATCGCGTCGAGCTTCGTTCTGTGGGCGCTCGGCATGGCCGGGGCGACCGCCGCCTTCCGCCACGCCGGCCGGTCCCTCAGGCGGGCCCGCGTTGCCGTCGGCCTCGGCCTGGTGGTGGCCGGGTTGGCTGCCGCGGCCGTCAGCGTCGCGACCTGGCCCACCGCCGATGCCAGCGCGGGGTTCACCCCGACCGACCCGCCGAATACGCCCATGGGCGTGGGGCGCGGCATCCATCGGGGCTGCGTCGCCTGGGTCCACGACCCGGACGCGACCGACGAGACCTGGGTCTGTCCCAATCCGAACGACCTCAGTGTCGGCCCGTACTGGTGGGAGGACGCCCACAACGACCAAGCCGCCATCGACGCCATGGTCGCGGATGCCGTCTGCTGGCTGACCGGCGAGGCCGACCCCGCCGACGCCTGGGATGCCTTGTTCCGCCACTCGAACGTGGATCGCGGCCGGGGCGACGTCGGGTACACTCTGGGGGAGCGCGTCTTCATCAAGCCCAACCATGTCGAGCACCGCCACCACGAGGACCAACCCGGCGACCTCGACAACCGCGCCGACCTCACGCCGCAGGTCCTCTACGCCGTCCTCAAGCAACTCGTCCGGGTGGCCGGCGTCCCGGAGGATTGCATCACGGTCTGCGATTCCAGCCGTTACATCGCCGACAAGGCCTACCGGTTGTGCGCCGAGGGCGTGCCGCCCGGCGCGGCCGTGCCGGACCCGACCTATCCGGCGTTCCCGGGCGTGCACTACGAGGAGACGCCCTACTACGGCAGCGAGCCTGGCATGGGCGGCGACACGCGGGTCCGGTGCACCCCGACGGCGGCCGACCGCGTCTTCTTCAGCCGCGACGGCAAGACCGCGCGCCTCCCTCAGCGCCTCGTCGACGCCGAGTACCTGGTCAACCTGACGGTCGCCAAGGTCCACGAGATGGCCGGCGTCACGGCCTGCGCGAAGAACCACTACGGGTCGCTCTGCGCCTCGCCGGGCGACGACGGTGTCCGCCTCCACGACTACCTGCCGTGCTTCCGCTCCACGATGGGCCAGTACGCGGCCCTGGTGGACTTGATGGGCCACGAAGACCTCGGCGGCAAGACGATCCTGCACCTGGTCGACATGCTCTGGTCGGCCCCGAAGCAGAGCGGCCGCGGGTCGGCGCCCGTGCCGTGGGCGCTCCCCCCGTTCTCCGGCGACTACCCGTCCAGCCTGCTCGCGAGCCAGGACCCCGTGGCGATCGACTCGGTCGCCCTGGACTTCGTGCGGGCCGAGTTCGCGAGCAAGATCACTTCGTGCGCCGACGACCACCTGCACGAGGCGGCCCAGGCGGATGCCCCGCCCTCGGGCACCGTCTACGACCCCGAGGACGACGGGACGCCCCTCGTGAGCCTCGGCGTCCACGAGCACTGGTCGAATGACACGGACAAGCTCTACACGCGGGACCTCGGAACCGGCGACGGCATCGAACTGGTGCGGACGCCGCCGGTCGTCAATCTGCCGCCCGAGGTGACGCTCATCGCGCCCGCCGATGGGGCGACGCGCTGCCACGGATCGGCCGTGACGCTCGAGGCCGAGGCGTCCGACCCGGACGGGACGGTCGTCGCCGTCACGTTCTACGCGGGCGGCGAGGCCGTGGGCCTTGACGACACCCCCGGCGACGGGTTCACGTGCCCGTGGTCGGGCTTCGGTTTCGGGCCACACGACCTGGCGGCCGTGGCGGCCGACGACGCCGGGGCCGAGACCGTCTCGGAACCCGTGGCCGTGGAGGTCTGCCTGGGCGGCGACTGCACGCGCGACGGGACGGTCGACACGGCCGACTACTTCCGCCTGGCGGCCCACTGGTTCGGCCCGGGCGGCTGGGACGAGGGCGACTTCACCGGCGACGGCGTTGTCGACACGGCCGACTACTTCATCCTGAGCGAGCACTGGTACGAGACCGTGGCGGCAAGCGCCCCCGAGTAGCGCCGCTGCGCAGGCGCCTTCTTGTGAACAACCCTTGACACGCCCCGGGGCCGCCGCTACAGTTCCGCCGACGACCCTGAGGAACGGCTCTGCCATGCGGTTGGGACGGACGACCAAGGCGACGACGGCGACCACGACGCGGGCCACCACGCCCGCGGCGACGAAGCCGACGTACGCCCTGGGGACGTAAGGCCCGACCGGACCCGAACCACACGCGGCCTTGCGACCCCGGCGGTCGCAGGGCCGCTTTTCTGCCGGGGACGCACGCGCCGCACGAAGTCGCATGCGAAAGGAGCAGCACGATGGCACTGAAGGTGGCAGTGGTGGGCGTGGGCTTGGTGGGCGACCAACTGGTCCAGTGCCTGAAGGATCGGCAGTTCCCCTGCGAGTGGCCGCCCCGCGTGGCCGCCACCCGCGAGCGGACCGAGACCCTCGCCGGCGAGGCCATGCCGGTCGTCGAGACGACCGAAGAGGTCTTCCAGGGGACCGACCTGGTCCTCTTCGCCGGGACCGAGGGCGCCAAGGGCGCCTCCGTCCAGTGGCGCGAGACGGCCGTCGGCGCCGGGGCGTGGTGCATCGACAACGGCCGCGACTTCCGCATGGACCCCGCGACGCCCCTCGTCGTCCCGGAAGTCAACGCCGACGCGGTCACGCCCGAGACCCGGTTCATCTCGAGCCCGAACTGCTCGACCATCCAGATGGTGGTGGCCTTGGCCCCGCTGCACAGGGCGGCCAAGGTCAAGCGCATCATCGTCTCGACCTACCAGGCCACCAGCGGCTGGGGCCGGCGCGGGCCCGAGGAACTCCGCAAGCAGACGCCGCAGGCCCTGGAGTCGCTCGAGGGCATCGACTACGACCCGTCGGTCTTCGCGCGGCCGATCGCGTTCAACTGCCTGCCGCACATCGACCGCTTCCTCGACGACCACTTCCAGTACACCCGCGAGGAGTGGAAGATGGAGGCCGAGACGCACAAGGTCTTCGGCGACGAGTCGATCCGCATCAGCGCGACCTGCGTCCGTGTCCCCGCCTTCAACGGCCACGCCGAGGCCATCTGGGTCGAGACCGAAAAGAAGCTCTCGGCGGACGAGGCCCGCGACCTCCTGCGCGACGCGCCCGGCGTCGTCCTCATGGACGACCCCGACGGCGAGGGCAAGCGGACCTATCCGACGCAGCACGACGTGGTTGCCTACCCCGACGCCACCCTCGTCGGCCGCGTCCGCGAGGACACGAGCTGCGAGAGCGGTCTCGCCCTCTGGTGCGTGGCGGACAACCTCCGCAAGGGGGCGGCGCTGAACTGCGTCCAGATCGCCGAATCGCTGATGGAGCGCGGCCTGCTGAAGGCGTAGCGGCCGGCCAATCCAAGAAGCTCACACGCGGGGCGCCGCCGCCGTCGGGGGCGCCCCGTTACTCTGCGCGGACCGACGCGATCCGCAGGTGGCCCAGACGCTCGGCCAAGGCGAAGAATGCCGCCCGGTCCCCGCTCCCGACCGTGAGCGCCAGGTGTCCGACGCCGAAGCCCTCCGGCAGGGCGGCGTCGTAGTCCACCCAGGCCTCGCCCACGCGGATACGCACCCAGGCGTGCGGGACGAACCGGGGCTCGCCCGCGTCCTCGGCATAGACCAGGCCCTGGACGACCCGGGCCGGCAGCCCGGCGGCGCGGGCCATGGCGGCCGCCAGCAGGGCGTGTTCGCTGCAGTCGCCTCGCCGGAATCGGGCCACCTCGGCCGCCGACGCCCAGTTCGACGCGAAGTCCTTCTTCGAAATCCACGTCCGGACGAAAGCCTCGATTCGCCGCCCCGCCTCGGCCGCGTCTGCCGCGTCGCCGACCGCCTCCCGCGCCAGGCGCACGACCTCCTTGTCGCGCGACTGGACCCACGCCGAGGGCCTGAGCGCCTCGCGGACGGCCGCGTCGTCCCCGGCCCAGGGCACGGGGCCGTCGGCCGGAGGCGACGCGCGCCGCACCGTCACCCGCAGCGCCTCGCCCTCCGGCGCCACCGTCTGGGCCCCACCGCCCGGCAGGTCGAGCGTCCGGTCGCCGGTCGGCTCGATCCGGTACGTTGCCGAGGCACCCCCCGCGAGGTCGGGCATCGGCTCGGGCGCCGCCACGCTCAACCGCGCCGCCAAGTCCACCGCCTCGTTCGGCGCCATCGCGGCCGCGTAGTCGCACCGCGTGACGACCATGTCGATGCCCATCAGCGGCATGATGCCCTTGCGGAGGCCCATCGCGGGGTCGATGTAGACGGTCGCCTCGACGTCGGCCTCGGGCATGTGGTGCGTGAGCGTAACCTCGGCGAGCCGCTCCCGGGTGCCGCCCACGTCCACCGGCACGGTCGCCCCGACGGCCACGTCCATCGCGAGCGTCTCAAAGAGAGCCGTGTCGTACCGGCGCAGGGTGTATTGCGTGCCCGCCTCCCAGCCGTGCGCCTCCTGGGCCCTCCAGAGGGTGTGCATCAGCATCGCGTCCTCGGGCCACGGCACGGACCGCATGTGTTTCATGTCGCCGACGTACGCCGTCAGGTGCAGGACGCCGTCGGCGTCGATCCGGCCCTCGTGGCGGATTTCCGGCTGACCGGGCACCGTGACGATGCGCGTGAAGGCGTGCGGCGTGCCGTCGAGGCCCTCCTCGTGGGTCTCGATCAGCGTCACCGGCAGCCGCAGCCCCTGCCGGTTCGTCAGCAGCATCGTCACCTGGTTCGTCGTGACCGTGTCGGCCGTGAAGGTCTGGCTCCGCGCGAGGTGGCCGACCTTCGTGCCTTCGACCTCGACGGTGAAGGTGGCCGAGGTGCGGCGGACTTCCGGCTCGCCGTCGCAGCCGGCGGCGGCGAGCACAGTGCAAACCAGCGCGGCAATCGCCGGCGCGCACAGCACCCGCGGGAGGATGGGGCGGCGGGAACGCACGATGCCGATCGCGGGGTCCGTGGCGCGGCTACTCCTTGGGGACGATCCAGATGTTCCGGTAGAAGACCGGGTTGCCGTGGCCCTGGAGATAGACCGGCCCGGGCTCGCCTTCCTTGCCCTTGGCGCCGCCGGTCGGGCCCTCGATCTCGAAGGCGTCGTAGACGGTCACGCCGTTGTGCTTGACCGTGACGACGGCGTTCTTGACCTTCTTCCCGTCCTCGAAGACGGGGGCCGCAAAATCGACGTCGTACGTCTGCCACGCCAGGGGCGGCAGGCACATGTTCACCGTCGGCTTGCCGCGCTTGTAGATGCCAGCGCACTCGTTGTCCAGCCCCTCCAAGCCGAACGAATCCAACACCTGCATCTCGTACCGCTGCTGGAGGTACAGCCCGCTGTTGCCGCGCCCCTGGCTCCGGGCCGTCGGCTTGAAGGGCGTGCGGAACTCCAGGTGTAGCCGGAAACTCTGAAAGCTCTGCTTCGTCTGGGCGGGACATGCCAGGAGCTTGCGGTCGTCCATCAAGCCCTTTTCCCAGGCGTCCGTACCCGTGCCGTCGAAGAGGACGACCGCCCCGGTCGGGGGCTTCGCCCCGAGCGTGTCGCTCTTGCGCTCGACCTTCTTCATCGCGATGGCCGCGTCGCCGTCCGTCGTGCCCGTGAGCGCCGCGTCGCCGATGACGCACGTCCACGCGGGCTGCGGCTTGGGGTCCTTCAGGGCGGAGAACTCGTCGCACCCCTTGCCCATGTACTTCTTCTTGGCGTCGGAGGCGGCGAACCGGGTCTTGCCGTCCTCGCCCGTCTTGCCGTCGAGGGTCTGCTTCTCGGGCGGCGTCCAGCCCGCGCCGGGCAATCCCCCGGGATAGAAGACCGCCTGGAAGCAGCCGTCGCCGAGGGCGATAACCTGGCAGCCGTAGGCGGCATCGCCGAGGGTACCCGTGTACTCGCCCTGAACGGCGAAGTCGGGCCCGGCCTTCTCCGGGTCGATGCAGACGGCGTCCTTGGCCGCCGCCGCGGGTGAGGCCAGGGCGAACGTCAGGGCGACCGCCAGGCCGGCGGCCACGCGCCACGTCGTACGCTTCACGGACATCGGCGCATCCTCCTTGTGTGCTGGGAACGGAGCCGAACGTTCCTTCAACGCCGGCCGCGCCGCGGAGTACCGCCGAAAGGCGCCCCGTACGACCCGGCGAGGCCGGTTACCCTCCGGCGGTGACGACCCGGTTGCGGCCCTTGTCCTTGGCCTCGTACAGGGCCTCGTTGACCTCCGCCACCAGCGTGCCGCGCTCCTGGGCATACACCTCGGCCGCCTCGGAGGCGATCGCGGGAAGCGTTGCGGCCTCGTCAAGCAACTCGTCGAGCATGCGTGTGCTTTTCACCAGATCGGTGCGCAATGCAAAGCATCGGGCGTCTGGGCGGCCCAAGGTCCTATCGACCGGCTGCGCAATCCTGTTGCACGGCCTTCAGGTGCTTCAGAGAACGCCCTTTGTGCTCGGGGGGCCATCGACCCGCGGGTCGCGGGCCACGGCGGCGCGCAGCGCCCGCGCCACCCCCTTGAACACGGCCTCGGCAATGTGATGGTCGTTCGTCCCGTACGGGACGCTGACGTGCAACGTGACGCGGGCGTGGCTGACCAGGCCCTGCAGGAATTCCTCGACGAGCTCCGTTTCGAACTCGCCCACGCGCTCCCCCGGAAAGGCCACCCGGTACACCAGGTACGGCCGCCCCGACAGGTCCAGTGATACCTCCGCCAGCGCCTCGTCCATCGGCACCCGGACGTCGGCGAACCGCGTGATGCCGGCCTTGTCGCCCAGGGCCCGGTCGAGCGCCTGGCCCAGACAGATACCCACGTCCTCCACCGTGTGATGCAGGTCCACCTCCGTGTCGCCGCGCGCTTCGACTGCCAGGTCGACGCCGGCGTGACGGGCCAGGAGGTCCAGCATGTGGTTCAGGAACCCGACGGGCGTGGCGACCTCGGCGCGGCCGGTGCCGTCCAGGTCGAGCGTCAGGCGGATGCCCGTCTCGCGGGTCTCTCGGGTGATTTCGGCGCAGCGGGGCGCGTCGGCGGACGCGGTCATGGCGTGGTCTCCCTCCCCGACATCGTGCGAAGCGCCTCCAGCAGCCGCCCGTTCTCCGCGGGCGTCCCGACCGTGATGCGGACCGTGTCGTCGAGGCGCGGCTGGTTCCAGTATCGGACAAGGATGCCGCGCGCCTTCAGCCCCTCGTAGACGGCCGCCCCGTCGCCGCCCGGCACCCGGGCCAGCACGAAGTTGGCCGCCGACGGCGTGACCTCGAACCCCAACGCCTCGAGTTCCCCGGTCAACCGCGCGCGCTCCTCGCGGACGCGCGCGACGTTGGCATCTTTCCAAGCCTCGTCATCGAGAGCGGCCGCGGCGGCGGCAATCGACACCGCGTCGCAGTTGTACGAGTCCTTCACCTTCCGCAGGCCCGCGACGAGCGCCTCCGGGCCCACCACGTACCCGAACCGCAGCCCCGCCAGGCTGTAGCTCTTCGACAGCGTCCGCAGCACCAGCACGTTCGGCCGCCCGTCGAGCGCCCGGACGGCCGACCCCGGGCCGAAGTCCGCGTACGCCTCGTCCACCACGACCACTCCGCCGAACCGGTCGGCGAGGCGGCCAATGGCCTTCGGGTCGGTCCAGACGCCTGTCGGCGCGTTCGGGTTGCACAGCAGCAGCAACCGCGCGTCCGTCTCGGCCAGGGCCTCCAGCGGCGTCTCGAACGCCGGCCCCGTCGGCACCTCGACCGTGCGGGCCCCCTGGATGGCCGCCAGCACCGGGTACAGCGAGTACGTCGGCGTCGGGTACGCGACAACCTCGCCCTCGCCGACGAAGGCCCGCAGCGCCATGGTCAGCAACTCGTCGCTCCCGTTGCCGCACAGCACCTGCTCGGGCCGCACGCCGAAGAGGGCTCCGACGCGCTCGCGGACGGGCGTCGCCAGCGGGTCCGGGTACTTGCGCAGGACCGTCCAGTCCGTCTCGGCCAGTGTCCTCAGAACGCGCGGCGAGGGCGGGTACGGGTTCTCGTTCGTGTTGAGCTTGACGAGCTCGGCGTCCCCGCGCGGCTGTTCGCCGGGGGTGTAGCCGGTCATCCGCTCGACGGCGTCGCGAAAGAAGGTCATGATCGGTTCCGGGAAGCGCGCCCGGGGGCGCGCGGGTTCACGCGGCAGACGGCGCCGGCCGCCGCTCAGCGGCCGAGACGCTTCCGGACGCTGGCGGCATGGGCCGTCAGCCCCTCGACTTCGGCCATGCGGTCGATGTCGGCGGCGTCGGCCTCCAGGGCGCCGCGCTCGTACGCGATGACGCTCATCGTCCGAAGAAAGTCGTTGGCCGTCAGGCCGCTTGCCCACCGGCCCGTCCCCCCGGTCGGCAGGACGTGACTGGGCCCCGCGACGTAGTCCCCCGCCGCCACCGGTGTCCACGGGCCCAGGAAGACCGCCCCGGCTGACCGCACCGTCCGGAGCACCGCCTCCGGGTCCGCGGTCTGGATTTGCAGGTGCTCCGGGGCGAAGGCGTTGACGAGCGCAACCCCCTGGTCCAGGTCCTCGACCAGGATGACGGCGCTGTAGTCGCGGAGGGCCGCCCGCGTCGCCTCCTCGCGCTCAAGGCCCGCGACCTGGTGCTCCAGCTCCTCGCCGACCGCCGCCGCGAGCCCCTCGTCGGGCGTCACGAGCAACGCGTTGCCGGGGTCGTGCTCGGCCTGGCTGAGCATGTCGGCCGCCACGTGGACGGGGTCGGCGCTGGAGTCGGCAAGGATAAGCACCTCGCTCGGCCCGGCGGGGTTGTCGATGTCGACGATGCCGTAGACGAGCCGCTTGGCCAGCATCACGTACAGGTTGCCCGGCCCGGCGACCTTGTCGACCGCCGGCACCGTCTCGGTACCGTAGGCGAAGGCGGCGATGCTGGGCGTCCCGCCCATGCGGTAGACCTCGCTGATGCCGCAGACGCGGCAGACGGCAAGGATAGCGGGGTGGATTTCGCCATCGGGCATGGGCAGCGACGCGGCCGCCACCTCCGGCACGCCGGCCGTCAGCGCCGGCACGGCCGTCATGAGCATCGACGACGGGTACAGGGCCTTCCAGCTCGGCGCCCGAACGCCGACGCGCGCGAGCGGCCGCAGCACCTCGCGCAGCACGCGCCCGCCGCGCTCCAGCGCCGGCGCCTCGCGCCGCAGGATGTGCCGCTGGTAGGCGCGGATGGCGTCGCGAACGCGTGTGACCGTCTCCACGAACGGCTTCGGCTGGGCCTCGTAGGCCGCCTCGATGGCGGCCTCCGGTACGCGGAGGTCGGCTGGCGTCAGCTCCGTCCCGTCGAACCGGTTGGTCCACTCGCACACGGCCGCGTCGCCGCGCTCCCGCACGTCGTCGAGGATGCGGCGAACGTCGTCGACGGCTTGGGCGGCGTCCCCGCCGCCCGAGACCATGCCCCCGTCGGCGCCAAGCGTGTCGCGCAGGGCGTCGACCCGGGCGCGGCCGGCGTCGGTGCGGGCGTCGATGTGCCGGATCATGACGGACCTCCGGGGCAGGGCGGCGGCGCGCCACCGCCGGTCTCCCCAACGGGTGCAGGAACCATTATAGACGGGGGGCCGGCCGATGCAACGCGGAAGCGGACACCCGCCCGGGCGCCTACGCCAGGGCCTCGAACGCCGCCGCCACATCCTCCGGCGCATCGTGCTCGCGCAGGTGGGCGACGAGCGCCGCGTTCAGGGCGCGGACCGCGTCCGGATGGGCCCCCGCGACGTTCGTCTCGGCCAGCGGGTCGGCCGCCAGATCGTAGAGCTCCGGCGGCCGGTCCGCGCCGACGGGGGCGTACCCCCAGCGGCCCTGGACCACGAAGGGCATGACGCGCCCGGCGGCCGTGCGGCCGACCGGCGAGTCCTCGCACGCCTGTCCCAGGAACGAGCCGCTGACCGCCAGGTCCCGATGCCCGCCCTTGCCCGAGAGCACCGGTGCCGCAAAGGACCGGCCCTCGAAGGGCATCTCCGGCGCCAGACAGACCTCCGCCAACTCCGCCACCGTCGGCAGGATGTCGATCGGCTGGGCCACCAGGTCCAGCGTCTGGCCGCGCGGCACGTCGCCGCCGGCAATGAGGAACGGGACGTGGCCGACCTCGGGGTAGAGGGGCCAGAACCGGTCGTCCTCGGCGTGGATGTTGCTCTTGCCGCACCGCCCGTGTTCGCCGATCGAGTGCCCGTGGTCGGAGGTGACGACCACGATCGTTTCGTCCCAGAGGGCGAGGTCGTCGAGCTTCGCGAGGACGCGGCCGAGCCACCGGTCGACGAGTTCCGCCTCGGCGGCGTAGTGGGCCCGCAGGTTCCGCAGTTCCGCCTCCGAGTAGACCGACGACGGGCCGTAGTTCGGGTGCAGCATCGGCAGCCCGTTGTAGTCCGCGTCGTACCGCCGCACCAGGTACTCCGGCGCGTCCCACGGCTCGTGCGGGTCGAAGAAGTCCAGCCACATGAAGAACGGGCTCGCCAGGTAGTTCTCCTCCAGCCAGCGGACGGCGGTCTCGGCGGTGCGCGGCGGGAAGGTCTCGGTCTCGTACCGCCAGTACCGGTTCGTCCAGCGGTGCCGGTCGACCAGCGTGTGGCCGCGCCAGAGGTTGCCCATCGCGCGGGCCTTCTCGGCTGGCATGGCCTCTTCGATGGGGTCGTTCAGGTGGAGCAGGGCCTGGTCCCCCTCCTGTCCGCGCAGGTGGTAGGCCGCGTCGAACGCCTTCCCGAAGCCCTGGTTGTAGATGTGCGGGCAGTCGCCCAGCATCTGGGTCGCGTAGCCCGCGCCGCCCAGCAGCTTCGGCATGTGGTTCGGCCCGCACTGGGCCAGTGGCTGCCAGCCGTAGTGCGGCCAGCCCAGCACGCCGCGCGTCACGTCCGTCCGGTGCGGGATCGTCGGAAAGCTGCCCGTCCAGAAGCCCGTGACGGACGTCGCCCGCTCGGCCGCGAACCGGTCCAGAGACGGCGTCCGCGTCCCCAGCGGCCCGTCCGGCAACAGGTTGTCGTAGCGGAAGGTGTCGGTGACGATGAGAAGGATGTTCTTCACATCAGGCTCCGTCACTTGGGGCTGGGGGGGGCGTCAGACGGCCTCGCCCGTGGAGAAGTCGTAGTGCCACTCCCACGTGATGGGCGTCCAGTCGATCAACTCGTCGGGCTGGAAAAAGAGGCCGATCTCGCGCGCGGCCGACTCCGGCGAGTCGCTCCCGTGCACGAGGTTGAAACGCTTCGAGACGCCGAAATCGCCCCGCACGGTGCCCGGTGCCGCGTCCGGTCCGAACGTTGGCCCGAGCATCGCCCGCACCATGGCGATCGCGCCCTTGCCCTCCAGGACCAGGTACACCGCCGGGCCACTCGACATGAACCGCACGAGCGGCTCGTAGAACGGTTTGCCCTTGTGCTCGGCGTAATGGGTTTCGACCAGTTCCCGTGAGGCCCGCATCAACTTCATGGCCACGATCTTCAGGCCCTTGGCCTCGAAGCGGGCGAGCAGGCGCCCGACGAGGCCGCGGTGCACGGCGTCCGGTTTCAGAATGACCAGCGTCCGCTCCACAGGCATGCTCCGTTTCGGTTCGAGGAAGGTGGCACCGGCCGGGCGGCGGCCGGCGCTCAGGGCACGTCGTTCTCCAGCGCCTCGCGGATGGCCGCCAGGTTCTCCGGCGACGCGTCCGAGGGGAAACTGCACCCCGGGGCGAGAATGAGCGGGGTACGGCCGGCCTGGCGGGCGGCGTCCACGACCTCAGCCCGCACGTCCGCCGGGGTCCCGGTCCTGATCGTGCTCATGTGGTCCAGCCCGCCCATCATCACCCGGTCGATGCGGTCGGCCACCTTGCCGAGGGGTGGCCCGTCCGCCCGGTCGGCCCAGTGCACCACCCGCACGGGGTAGTCCGCGAACCCGCCCCAGTCCGACGCGCGCTCGTGGATGTGGACCACGTTCATCGGCGCGGCACTGGCGCCCTCGAAGACCGTCAGGTCGTGCGGCCGCACCAGCTCGGCGTACGTTCCCGGCCCGAAGGCGTCGTCCAGGACGTGGTCGGTGCAGCTCATGAAGACCCCGGCGGCGTGGGTCTGGATGCACGCGTCGGCAAAGTCGGCCAGGCTCTGAGCGATGGTCCCAAGGGCCAGGTCCACCGCCTCGCGGTCCGCCCGGATGAGCTCCACGGCCCGCTTCCCCGAGAGCGTCTGCAGGACCGAGAGCGGGTTGAACAGGGTCGTGATGAAGACCGTCTCGTCGCCGAGTTCGCGGTTGATGATCCGCAGCGCCTCGAGCTGGTTCTGGAACTCCGGCGACTCCAGCGGCGCGGGCAGCAGTTGACGCAGCGCCTCTGGCGTCTCCAGGCCCCCCGCCGGCGCGGGATAGCCGTTGTCGTTCATCACCTTGATGAAGTCGAGGTCCCAGCGGCGGTAGTGCTCCAGGTGGGCCCGGGCACACGCCTCCCCCGCCACCTGGTCGGCCGGAAAGTGCCACCAGAAGGTGAAGGGCGGCCGGTCGACCGCGATGCCCTGGAGCGTCTTCTCGACGCGGTCCCGCTTGTCCATCGTCTCCGGCGAATCGGTGGTCATGCCTGCCGTCCTATTCGGTGGCCTCGAACAGCCGCGTGCTGATGTAACGCTCGGCCGGGCTCGGGATGACGACGACGAGGGTGCGGCCGGCCATGTCGTCGCGTCCGGCCACCTTGGCCGCGGCGGCCAGCGCCGCCCCGCTCGAGATGCCCACGAGCAGCCCCTCCTCGCGGGCCGCGCGCCGGGCCCACTCGAAGGCCTCGTCGTCTTCGACCTGGACGACCTCGTCCAGGAGGGCCGTCTGAAGGATGGGCGGCACGAAGCCTGCGCCGATGCCCTGGATGGTGTGCTTGCCCGGCTCGCCGCCCGAGAGCACGGGGCTGCCGGCCGGCTCGACCGCCACCGCCCGGACCGCCGGCTTGCGGGCCTTCAGCACCTCGGCGCAGCCGGTGATGGTGCCGCCCGTCCCGACGCCCGCGACGAGGGCGTCGACCGCCCCGTCGGTATCCCACCAGATCTCCTCGGCGGTGGTGCGCCGGTGGATGTCCACGTTGGCCGGGTTGGCGAACTGGTTGGGCATCCACGCCTTGGGCGTATCGGCGACCAGCGCCTTGGCCTCGTCGATCGCGCCCTTCATGCCGCCGGCGGCGGGCGTCAGCACCAGGTCCGCCCCGAGGATGCGGAGCAGCTTCCGCCGCTCCACGCTCATGCTCTCCGGCATCGTCAGGACCAGCTTGTACCCCTTGGCGGCACACACCATTGCCAGGCCCACGCCGGTGTTGCCGCTCGTCGGCTCGATGACGACCGAGTCGTCGCCCAGCAGGCCGTCACGCTCGGCCGCCTCGATCATCGCCACCGCGATCCGGTCCTTGACCGTGTTGGAGGGGTTGAAGTACTCCAGTTTGGCCAGGACCGTGGCCCGCGCCTCGATGAGCCTGCGGATGCGGACCAGCGGGGTGCGGCCGATGGTGCAGCCGGCGCCCGCGAAGTGCTTGGCCATGGTTCCACCTCCCGTCTCGGCCCCGGAGCGGGGCGTACGGGCCAGTTTAGGCCCCCCCGCGGGGCAAGTCAAGCAACCCCGGAAACGCCGCCGGCCCCCGCCGGACCGCCCCCGCACGATTCTCCGGGACCCGCTAAGGTTCCCGGGCCGGGCGGCCGATAGTACCTGCGGACGGGCCGCCGCGTCTCCGGAAGGTGATGGGATGACCAGCAAGCTCGAAGGCTACACGCGCGTTCTCCTCCGCAACCGGCGGCGCTACAAGCGGTTCCGCCAGGACTACGACGCCCTCGTCCGCAGCGAAGGCGGCGTCGTCTGCTTCCGCGGCCGCATCCGCGATATCTCGCGGGGCGGGGCACGAATCCAAGGCCTGCTCTTGGGGCCGGGCCTGGAAGAGGGCGACCGGGTCGACGTCGAGGTCCTTGTCCTTCCGAAGGACGACCGCGCGACGGCCTACAAACCGACCCTGAGCGGCTACGTCTGCCGCCTCGAAGACTTCCTCGACGACCAGGGCGACTGCCAGGTCGGCATCGAGTTCGACCAGCCGCTCGCGGACTAGAGGACACACCACGGAGCCCGATTTGCCGGCCGTCGCTCACGCGCCAGCGCGGTCGGCACAGCACAGCCCGCGTGCGGGTGGCCCCCTGCCCGCACGCGGTCCCCTTTTCCGGCCTCCCCCCGCATCGCCGCGCCCGCTCCGGGCCTCGCGGGTACGCCGCTTGCTTGAACCCGGCCATCGTTGGGCGTAGAATAGCCGAACGACGAACCCGGAGGCCGCCCCCATGTGGGACTACACCGACAAGGTCCGCGAGCACTTTCTGAACCCGAAGCACGTCGGCGAGATCGCCGAGCCCGACCTCGACGCCACCGTCGGCAACATCACGTGCGGCGACGCGCTGCGCATCATGGTCAAGCTCGACGCCGACGGCCGCATCGCCGACGCCAAGTTCCAGACCTTTGGCTGCGCCTCGGCCATCGCTTCCTCCGACGCGCTGATCGACCTCATCCTCGGCAAGACCCTCGACGAGGCCGAAGCCATCACCGACGACGACATCGCCGACTACCTCGGCGGCCTGCCGGAAGAGAAGATGCACTGCTCGGTCATGGGCGTCGAGGCCCTCCAGAAGGCCCTCGCCAGCCACCACGGCCGCCCCTTCGAGCAGGAGGACGAGGGCACCGTCGTCTGCCGCTGCTTCGGCGTCACCGACAAGGTCATCGAGAAGGTCGTCCGCGAGCACGACCTCACCACCGTCGACGAGGTCACCCACTACACCAAGGCGGGCGGCGGGTGCCGCGGCTGCGTCCCCGAGATCGAGGCCATCATCGCCAAGGTCCACGGCCCCGAGGCCGGCGCTCGCGCCTCCACCCGCCCCGCTGGCAAGCCCCGGACCAACATCGAACGCATCCAGCGGGTCCAGGAAGTGGTCGAGCAGGAAATCCGCCCGATGGTTCAGCAGGACGGCGGCGACGTCGAGCTCATCGATGTTGACGGCAAACGCGTCGAGGTCGCCTTCCTCGGCCACTGCGCCTGGTGCCCCGTCAGCGACCGCACCCTGAAGGGCGTCGTCCAGCAGAAGCTTCGCGAACTGGTCGATCCCGACCTCGTGGTCGAGGACGTCGGCCCGCGGATCCGCAACGAGGGAGCCTGAGGACGAGCCCATGCCCGACCCCGTCATCTACCTCGACAACAACGCCACCACCGCCGTCGCCCCCGAGGTCCGCGAGGCCATGCTGCCCTTCCTCGGCGACCTCTACGGCAACCCCTCCTCCATGCACACCTTCGGCGGCCAAGTCCGCAAGCACGTCGACCGCGCCCGCGAGCACGTGGCCGCCCTCCTCGGCGCCGACCCCGGCGAGATTCTCTTCACGGCGTGCGGCACCGAGAGCGACAATGCGGCCATCCGCAGCGCCCTGGTCGTCAACCCCGACCGCCGCCACCTCGTCACGAGCCGCGTCGAGCACCCGGCCGTCCTGAACGTCTGCCAGGCGATGGCCAAGCAGCCCCCCGGCTGGCCCCGCTACCGGCTGACCCAGCTTCCCGTCGATACGCAGGGCCGGCTCGACCCGGCCTCGCTCGACGAGGCAATCGACCCCGACGACTCGGCCCTGGTGACCCTCATGTGGGCCAACAACGAGACGGGCGTCCTCTTCCCGGTCGAGCGGCTGGGCGCCCTCTGCCGCGAGAAGGGCGTCCTCTTCCATACCGACGCCGTCCAGGCCGTCGGCAAGCTCCCGATGGACCTGTCGAAGCTCCCGATCGACATGCTCAGCCTCTCGGGCCACAAGCTCCACGCCCCGAAGGGCATCGGCGCCCTCTACGTCCGTCGCGGGACGCGGTTCGCCCCGTACCTGGTGGGCGGCCACCAGGAGCGGAACCGGCGCGGCGGGACGGAGGCGGTGCCGCTGATCGTCGGCCTCGGCGAGGCCGCGCGCCTCGCCCGCGAGCGCCTGGGCGACGAGCAGACCCGCGTCCGGGCCCTCCGCGACCGGCTCGAGACGGGCCTCCTCGGCGCCTGTCCGGGTGCCCGCCTGAACGGCGACCCGGAGCGGCGCCTCCCCAACACCTCGAACATCAGCTTCGAGTTCGTCGAGGGCGAGTCGATCCTCCTGATGCTCGACCAGCACGGCATCTGCGCCTCCAGCGGCTCGGCCTGCACGAGCGGCAGTCTGGAGCCCAGCCACGTCATGCGGGCGATGGGCGTCCCCTACACGGCCGCCCACGGCTCCGTCCGTTTCAGCCTGAGCGTCTACACGACCGAGGCCGAGGTCGACAAGGTCGTCGAGGTCCTGCCGCCCATCATCCGCCGCCTCCGCGAGATCAGCCCCTTCGGCCGCGAGGCCATGGCCGAGACCCCCGCGAAGGCCTGACCACGAGAAAGCGAGGACGCCGTGTCTCCCACCGGATTCAACGAGGTCGAGGCGGCCAAGATCGCCCAGCAGATGGAGCACGACGGTCTGGCCTTCTACCGGGCGTTCGCCGAGACGACCGGCGACCCCGCCGTCCGCCGCGTCTTCGAGCAGATCGCCCAGGACGAGGTCGACCACCTGAAAGCGTTCCAGGCTCTGGAAGAGGCCCTCCAGGCCGAACGCCGCGAGGCCGGCGGCTACGCCGACGACCCCGACCTCCAGGCCTACGTCGGCCGCCTCCTCGACATGCAGGTCTTCGCCGACGAACGCGACGTCGCGGCCCTCGGCCGCCGCACCGAGACCGACTACGAGGCCCTGGCCGTCGCCATGCGGGCCGAACGCGACGCCATCGTCTTCTACCAAGAGATGCTCGACTTGGTTGCCTCCGACACCGCCCGCGAGACCTTCCAGTGGATCCTGGAGCAGGAACGCGAGCACCTGCGCCTGCTGGGCGACCGGAGCGAGCACTGCGAGACGCTGGAGGGCTGACCCGCCCGGGAGGCGCTTGGCCCGGGCGCCGCTCGTGGCTCGTTGGCGCTTGCCAACGCGGGTTTTCTGCGTTAGGGTAGGGCAGGGACGCACGAGGAGGATACGGGGTGCGCGCGCGATGGATGGACGTGGCGGCAGCGGCGCTGATGATGATGCTGATGGCGCTCGGGGCGCCGGCCGTCCGCGGAGCCCAGGGCGATGCCCCCGAAGACGAGGCGACCGAGGCGGCCGACACCGACGCCCCGCCCGAGCCCGACAAACCCGAGACGCCCAAGCGAAAGGCCGACCCCTCCACCCCCGAGCTCGTGCCGGAGCTTCTCGACCCGCCCGCCGAGGCGATCAACCCGCGGGCCCTCGACCGCGCCGCCCGGACCGCCCTGGCCAAGGCCGTCGATGCCGTCCTCCACGATCTCGGTGACGAGGAGCCCCCCGTCGACCTCGTCTTTCTGCCCCGCTTCAACAGCAAGGTCATCGACACCAAGACCATCGAGGTCCGCTACAAGCTCGTCCAGCGGAAGGTGCCCATCTGGAAGCACGAAAAGGTGACCGAAGAGGTGCTGGTGCCCGTCCGCGAGGGCACCGACATCAAGCTGAAGCGCGTCACGCGCCACCGCACCGTCCGCCGCATCAAGGTCGGCGAACGCATCGAGGAGAAGCTTGTCCGCGACCCCGAGGGCGACGTCGTCAAGACCGAGACGGTCCAGATTCGCGGCCCCGGCGGGCCCGACACCATCCGCGAGAATCTGCTCGGCTACAACGGCATGATCCTCTGGGCGCTCCTGAAGGCCGGCGTCTCGCCCGAGGAGCACGAGATCGTCGAGGACTTCGCCTACGACCTCGCCAAGTACCTGGGCCACTTCGGCATCCCCGACACCACCTGGGACGTCGCGTGGCTCACCATTGCCTACACCAGCTACCCGACGGCCGAGTTCGGTACCCTGAAGGAGCGGCTGGTCCGCAAGCTCCTTTCCGGCCAGTTGACCGACGGCCCGGGGCGCGGCCTGTGGGGGCCGGTGTGCGTCGACACGGGCCTGCTCGCGCGGCTGCTGCGGGCGGAGCAGGAGGTGGCCGCCGAGGTCGCCAAGCTCGACGAGGTCATCGAGGGCCTGCCCCAGGGCGCCCGCCTGCCGCCGCGCCTCGTCCAAATCCGCCAGTTCCAAGCCCAGCTCGCGAGCTGGTACGCCGAGGTAGCCCACCAGGGGCTCCAGTTCGACAAGATTCTGAGCTCGTTCAAGGTGGAGGACCGCGACGACGAGTTCGGCCGCGGCGCCAGCTTCCGCCCGCCGCCCACCAACTACTACCACGAGAGGCTCGCCGACCTGGAGATGACGTCGCTGGCGGTGATGGCCCTGCGCGTCGCCGGGGACCACGGCCATCTGCCGGAAGAGCACGTCTGGCCCATCAAGGACGGACACGGCAAGCCCCTGGCGAAGCTCGTGAACGTGGTGGCCCTGCTCGCCCGCACCGCCGCGGCCGTCGCCGCCGGCCAGCGGCCCGACGGCCGGTGGCACGAGATGAACGTGTGGCAGCCGGTGACGGACTTCGACCGGATGAACCTCGGGTCGCTCGGGTGGTGCCCGGAGCTGCCCGAGAAGCTGCCGTCGCCGGTGACGCCGACCGCGACGGTCCTCGGGTACCGGACGATGGCGGACCTGGCGGCCATCGTGGGCCAGGACGCGATTGCCCGCCGCTACAAGGCCGTCCTCGACAAGGGCCGCATGGCCGCACGCCAGGCCGCCGACGAGTTCCTGGCCACCGACCCCGCCATGCCGCGCCACCTGCGCCTGGCGGAGCCCGAGGGGCGGGCGCTGATGCGCGGCGGGCCGATCCAGCAGTGTGCCCTGGCGCTGCGCCTTGCGCCGCTGCGACGGTGGCACGGCTCGGACGTCGAGATCGCCCCCGACCTCTACCAGCGCGTCGCCTTCCGGCTGCTCCACCAGCAGCGCGGCGACGGGTGGTGGGGCCCCTCCGGCCGCCTCTGGCACAAGACCACCAGCGTCGTCGAGCGGTTCCTGTACCTGCTGAAGACCGAGCAGCTCTTCCCGCACCAGCAGCACCGGCTGAACCAGAAGCCCATCCCGCCGGACACGCCCATCGAGGAGGCTCTTGATAAGTATTACCACGACTACCTCTCGACCGTGGAGGCCGAGAAGGTCGGCGCCGCCTACGCCATGCTCGCCCTACTGGAAGGCCTGCGGCCGCCGGTCGGCATCACCTGGCCCACCGGCGCGCCGACCGTGCCGGAGGTGGCCGACGCGACCAGCGCCGCCACCACCCGGACGCTGAACGTGACGACGAGCTTCGCGGCCGTCGCCCCCGGCGGCGCGAGCGACCGCACCCCCGAGCCGGCCGCCCTCCTCCTCGCCGGCAACGGGCCCGTCGACCAGTGGCCCGAGGCCGCGCGCGGGCGGGCCCGGGCGTTTGCCGAGGGCGGCGGCCTCGTGATCCTCGAGGCCCCGGACACGGTCGAGGGGCGGCGGGTGCTGGAGCAGGCCCGCGCCGACGTCTTCGGCGGCCTCGGCCTCACGCCCTCCCGCATCGGCCCGAAGCACACCCTGGCCGAGGGCGTCTACGCCCAGCCGTCGCGGACCGAGATCGACGTCGACTTCCGCGACGAGGAAGTCGCCGTGGCCTACCTGCCCATCGCCCGGACCGCGCGCCCGCGAACCGGCTCGCTCAGCGCGGACCAGGCCGGCCGCTTCGTCGTCAACCTGCTGACCGGCCGCAAGATCGGCCGTCTGCTCGACCCCACGTACCCGATCGTTCTCGACGACGGGACCGACCCGGTTGCGCTGCACGCGGCCGCGCTCGAAGAACTTGACGCCGGCGTCCTGCACTACCTGCGGCAGGGGGCAAAGGGCGCCGCGGCCGCCGACGGAGGGCAGGGCGGTGCCGGAGCCGCGCAACAAGAGGGCGGCGGCGCGCCCGCCGCCGAGACCCCTGAGGCCACGGCCGCGCCCGCCCCGCCGCCCGATGAAACCTTCTGACCGCTCGCGCGAGGTCGCCTAGACCAGGCCCCACGCGCGGCAATTCTCGAGGCTCATGCGCGACGCCTCGAACGGGTCCAATTCGCCGCAGTGGTCCTGCTCGACGATCAAGTACTCGCTGCCGCCCGCGCGGCAGGCCTCGATGATGGCCGGCCAGTCGAGGATACCTTCACCAACCGGCACCATCGGCCGGTCCTCGCCCTTGCCCATGTCCTTCAGGTGGACGAGCTGGATGTGCCCCGCGTACCGGTTCAGGTACGCCACCGGGTCGGCCCCGCCGTACTGGACCCAGTAGGTGTCGATCTCGGTTTGCACGAGGCCGAGGTCGGCGTTGCCGTAGAGGAAGTCCAGGCCGTAGGTGCCGTCGAACGTCTCGAATTCGAAGGCGTGGTTGTGGTACGCGAAGCCGACCCCCGACTCCTTCAGCGTCGCCGCCAGCCGCGTGAAGAGCTCGGCCGTGGCCTTCCACTGGTCAGCCGTCTCGCGCCGGTCCTGGGGCAGGTGCGGCACCACAGCGTAGCCGCAGCCGAGGGCCTGGACGATCTCGGCCGTCTCCTCGGTCTTGGTCTCCACCCAGTCGAGGCCGATGTGCAGGCCGGCGGCCCGGAGTTGGAGGTCGTCGAGCATGCGGCGAACGTCGGCAGCGTCGTGGCCGGTCGGCCAGCACGGCTGCACGGCCGGGTAGCCGATCTCGGCGACGCGCTTCAGCGCAGCCGCGTAGTCCTGCTTGGCGGCCTCGCGGACCGTGTACATCTGGAGGGCAACCACGGGTTCTGCCACGGGACGGCTCCTTTCCTGTTCCCCGAATGAAGCGGGGCATCCTACGCGCCGCGCCTTCGTGCCGCCAGCCAAAAAACCGTGGTAGCCTCCGGGCCGACGATGCACGGAGGGCGAAGCCACCGGCTGCCCACCGGCCGCTTCGCCCTTGGGGTCAGTATACGATGCGGCGGCCTACCGCTTGCGGCGCGCCGCCAGGCCGGCTAGGCCGAGGCCCACCAGCGCCAGCGTCGCGGGCTCCGGCAGCACGTCCGCCCGGAACGCCACGAGCGGATTGCTTGGGGCGACGGACGTCCACGGGCCGCTTGTGGCGTCCCGGTACCACCGGTCCGCCGACGGGTAGCCCGTCAGCGAGGTGAGGTTCCACAGCCCATAGGTGTACGCCCCGGCTGTCGGGGCCACCGCGAAGTAGTAGTAGTCGCCGGCGCTGAGCATCGGGCCGTCCTCGACCTCCAGGTGGACGAGGTGGTCCATGCCGGACGGGAAGGTGACCGTCCACCGGCCCAACTCCGCCCCCGGCGCCCCGCCGACCTGGTCGAGCAGCATGATGTCGAGCGTCGGCGTGCCGCTGAGCGTCCCCAGCGGCGCCCAGATGTCGCAGACGCGGCCCGTTTCGAGCGCCGTGAACCCGTTGGCGTACTCGTAGTACCAGGTCGTGCTCATTGGGGTCACGCCCGTTCCGTTCAGGTAGCCGAAGTTGGGCCCGAACGTGTCCACCGTGGTGACGACGGCCAAGGCCTGCTGCGCGGCCGCGGCGACGACAAAAACACCCAGAAGACAGACGGCACTACGCTTTATCGGTGCACCTCCCATAGACGAGGATTCCCCCACAAGCCCCAGCCGAAGCCAGTGCGCCCCTCCGGGGCGCGCCCCCCTGGGTCGGCGGCGCCCGCCCCATCCTCCCCGTCGTCGGCGCATAGAAACGGCCGCAGACGGACCGCCTGCGACCCTGGACCGCATGCACAGTCTTCCCCTCGGTTCCTGCAGTATACGCGAAAATGCCCGGAAGGTAACCGCCTATCGCGTCAGATCGGCGTCTCGGCAGCCTCGACCGCCGCGACCCGCGCGGCCCGCTCGTGCCACAGCCAGCCCGGCAGGAAGCCCAGCATCGGCCCCCACATGAACCCAAGGAAGGCGACCTTCAGCCACTCCAGCGACCGCACCAGCACCCCCAGGCCGCCCAGGCCCTCCAGCCGCGTCAGCTCCTCCCACACCAGCACCCCCGGCACCAGCATCAGCGCCAGCGCCCCGACGCACCAGGCGACGAGGAGGCGCGGCGCCTGCCAGAGAAAGATGGCCGTACCGGCGGCCAGGAGCCCCGCCGCGATGCCCAGAATCGCCACGCCCACGTTCGGCCCGCCCCGGCTGTGGAAGACCTCCAGGAAATCGTTCGCGAACGTCAGGTCCACCGCCAAGTACAGGGCGATGAGCAGCGTGCAGCCGGCCCGGCCGGCGCGGCCGAAGCGCGGCGCGGTCCCGCGCCCCGCGAGCCAGTAGAGGACCGTCAGGATGGGCATCGGCCCGAGGGCCATCACGAACCACATGGCGGGTTCCTTCGCAGGTCAGCGGCCCCAGCGTACACGCGGCGGCGCTTGCCATCAAGCCCGCGAGCCGCTATCCTTCCCGGCGACGGGCGGCGCGAACTCTGCCGCCGCCCACCCGTCCAACCTGCCGAGAGCCGACCCGAACGAGGGGACTGACCATGCGGACGTTCACGGCGCTGCTTGCGGCCGCGGCGCTCGGGCTGCCCGCCGCCCCCGCGGCGCGGGGGGCCGACGCGGACCCCAAGGCCGCCGAGATGCTGGATGCCGCCACGCCCGAGCAGCTCCTGATTGCTGTCCAGGCGTCCGACCCCGCGCTGCGGGCGATGGCCGCCGAACGCCTCGGCCGCCACCGGGCGCCCGGCGTGTACGAGGCCCTCGCCAAGGCGCTCGGCGACCCGCACCGGTCGGTCCGCATGGCCGCCGCCACCGGCCTCGGCCGCCTCAGGGACCGCCGCGCGGTCCAGGCCCTGGGGGCGCTGCTGACCGACGCCGACCCCGGCGTGCGGGGCCGCGCGGTGGATGCCCTGGCGGCGCTGGGCGACTTCCGGGCCGCCGAGGCCGTCGCGACCGTCCTGGACGACCCGGAGCCGGAGGTGCGCCGCCGCGCGATGGTCGCGCTCGGCGTCCTCGGCGACCCGGCCGGCGCCGAGGCCGCGCGCAAGGCCCTGGCGGACCCGGCCCAGCGGATGGACGCCATTCGGACGATCGTGCGGCTGAAGGACCGGCTGGCCGTGAAGCCGCTCTGCGAGGTCTTGCTGGCTGACCCGAAGGCCGAGGTCCGCCGCGCCGCCGCCGAGGCCCTCCGCGAACTCGCCTCGCCGGAGGCGGCCGACGCGCTTCGCAAGGCCATGACCGACGGGTCGCCGCTGGTGCGGCTGGAGGCGGCCAAGGCGCTCGGCCTGCTCGCGCAGCGCGGCGAGGTGTCGGGCGAGGCCCTGGAGGACCTGCTCGACCGACTGGCGCGCGACCTGAAGGGCGGCGACGTGGCCGCGCGCCGCAGCGCCGCCTGGACCCTCGGGCGCGTCGGCACCGACCGGGCCCTCGACCTGCTCGTCGGGGCGATGAACGACCCGGAGCCGCCGGTCCGCTGGTCGGTGATGGAGGCCCTCGGGGCGCTCGGCGACCTGCGCGCGGTCCCGCCGCTGATCGACTTCCTGGAGCGGCAGATCAAGGCCGAGGGGCCGAACCGGCGGGAGATCTACTTCAGCTTCTTCGTCGCCAGGCAGCTCGAGACCATCACCGGCCAGATGCTGTCCGACGATGTGAAGGCGTGGCGGGCCTGGTGGGCCGAGAGGCAGAAGCGCCGCGCCTCGGAAGAGAAGGAAATCTAGGCCGGCCGGCGCCTAGGGCGTCGCGTCGGCCATCTCCAGGCGCAGCATCGCCCGCTTCAGGGCCGCCTCCGCCCGGGCGACGTCCACGTCCGGGTCGCCCTTCCGCGTAAGGCGCTGCGCCGCCCGCCGCCGCGCCGCCTGGGCCCGCGCCACGTCGATACCCTCGATCGGCTCGGCCGCGTCCGCCAGCACCTGGACCCGCTTGGGCGTTGCCTCCAGGAACCCGCCATGGACGGCGAACCGGAGCGGCTCACCGGCGCCCTCGGCCCAGACCGAGAGCGGCCCGATGGCGAGCGTCGTCATCAGGTTGATGTGCCCCGGCTCGACGTGCAGATTCCCGGCCGCCCCGGGCGCCGCCAGCAACTCGGCCCGGTCGGTCTCGTAGAGCACGCCGCTCGGTGTCAGCAGCCTGACGGCCATGGGCATGGGCTCAGCCCTTCTCGGCGGGTTCGGCGTCGGCGTCGGCCCGAACGGCCTCGGCCTCCTCGGCTTCGGCGGCGTGGTCGGGCGACTCGGCCGCGGTCCCGAGCGAGGCCGCCTTCTCGCGGACCTCCGCCATCGTCCCGACCATGTAGAACGCCGGCTCCGGCAGGTCGTCCGCCTCGCCCTTGACGATCTCCTTGAACCCGGCCACGGTGTCCTCGATCGGCACGTACTTCCCGGGCAGCCCCGTGAAGTGCTCCGCCACGAAGAACGGCTGGGTCAGGAACCGCTGAATCTTCCGGGCCCGCGCGACGATCACCTTGTCCTCGTCCGACAGTTCGTCCATGCCGAGAATCGCGATGATGTCCTGCAGGTCCTTGTACCGCTGGAGCACCTCCTGGCACCGGCGGGCCACCTGGTAGTGGTCCTCGCCGACGATACGCGGGTCCAGGGCGCGGCTGAAGCTCGCCAGCGGGTCCACCGCCGGGTAGAAGCCCTGGGCGAAGAGCTTCCGCTCCAGGTACGTCGAGGCGTCGAGGTGGCCGAACGCGGTGGCCGGCCCCGGGTCGGTTGGGTCGTCCGCCGGCACGAAGATGGCCTGGACGCTTGTGATCGACCCCTTCTGAGTCGAGGTGATCCGCTCCTGGAGCTGGCCGAACTCGGTGGCCAGCGTCGGCTGGTAGCCGACGGCGGAGGGGATGCGGCCGAGGAGGGCGGAGACCTCCATGCCGGCCTGGGCGAAGCGGTAGATGTTGTCGATGAAGAGGAGCACGTCCGCGCCCTGGTCGTCGCGGAAGTACTCGGCCACGGCCAGGGCCGTCAGGCCGACGCGCCAGCGGGCGCCGGGGGGTTCGTTCATCTGGCCGAAGATCATCGCCGTCTTGTCGATGACGTCGGCCTCCTTCAGTTCCAGCCACAGGTCGTTGCCCTCGCGGGTCCGCTCGCCGACCCCCGCGAAGACGCTCTTGCCGCCGTGCTCAATGCCAACGTTGCGGATCAGCTCCTTCAGGAACACGGTCTTGCCGACGCCCGCGCCGCCGAACAGGCCCACCTTGCCGCCCCGCACGTACGGCTGCATCAGGTCCAGCACCTTGATGCCTGTCTCGAAGACCTCTGTGGCGACCTTGAGGTCGGCGAAGGAGGGGGCGGGCTTGTGGATGGGGTCGCGGCGGTCGGAGTCGATGGGCCCGGCCTCGTCGACGGGGGCGCCGAGGACGTCCATGATGCGGCCGAGGGTCTGCTCGCCCACGGGCACCGAGATCGGTGCCCCGGTGTCCACGACCTCCATGCCGCGCACCAGCCCGTCGGTCGGGTTCATCGAGACGCAGCGGACGGTGCCCTCGCCGAGGTGCTGGGCGACCTCCGCCGTCACGCGGATGTCGCGCGACGCGTCCTCGATCGTCACCGCCGTGTAGATCTCCGGCAGGTGGTTCTCGCTGAAGGCCACGTCGACGACGGGGCCCATGACCTGCTTGATGCGTCCTGTGTTCATCGGGGGACCTCGTTTCGGGCTCTCAGGCGCCCTTCTCCTGGGCGTTCGCGCCGCCGACAATGTCGAGCAGCTCCGCCGTGATGTGCGCCTGGCGGGCCTGGTTGTACGTATGGGTGAGCGTGCTGACCATCTCGTCGGCGTTCTCGGTCGCGTTGTCCATCGCCGTCATCCGCGCGCCGTGCTCGCTGGTCTGGCTCTCCGAGACCGCCCGCACGAGCTGGACGGCCACGTTGTGCAGCAGAATGGCGCCGGCCAGCGCCTCGGTGTCGGGCTCGAACAGGTACGGCTCGACGACCTCGTCGGCTCCGCGCTCTTCGACGTCGGCCGGCTCGATCGGCAGCAGCCGCACCACCGTCGTCGGCTGCGTCAGAGGCGACTGGAAGTGGGCGTACATGACGTCGAGGGCGTCGATCTCGCCGGCTTCGAAACGGCGGACGAACCGGGCGGCCATGTCGCGGACCTCCTGGAAGTCCGCCGGGTCCTTCAGCTCCGTCCACAGGTCGCGGGCGGCCACGCCCTCGCGCTTCAGGCCGTGGGCGCCCTTCTGGCCGACCACGCTGACGACGGTCTCCTCCGGCCGCGCCGCCACCCGCCGTGCGGCATCGCGGACGAGGTTGTGGTTGAACGAGCCGCACAGGCCCTTGTCGCTCGTCAGCAGCAACAGGCCCACACGCCGCTCCGGCCGCGCCTCCAGCAGCGGGTGCTCGTCGCCGACGAACCGCCGCGCCGCCTCGACGCGGAGCCGGTCGAGCGCCTCGGCATACGGCCGAAGCGCGAACAGCGTCCGCTGGGCGCGCCGCAGCTTCGCCGCCGCCACCATCTTCATCGCGCGCGTAATCTGCTGCGTGTTCGTCACGCTGCGGATGCGGCGCCGGATGTCACGCAGGGTGGCCACGTGTTACTCCTCGGTCGCGGCGGCGGTCTCGGTCTCGGCCAGTTCGTCCTCGCCGGCCTCCTCGGCCCCCGTCTTGGTGACGACGAACTGCTCCTTGAAGGCGGCCACGGACTCGCGGAGGGCCTGGCCGAGGTCGTCGTCGATGCGGCCGGTCTCGCGGATTTGTTTCAGGAGATCCGGCTTTTCGTTTCGCATATACACGAGGTACTGCTTTTCGAACCGGGAGACGTCGATCGGCGGGAGGTCGTCCAGGTCCCCGTCGTTCCCGGCCTTGAGGATCGCCACCTGCTCCTCGACGGGCATCGGGACGTACTGCGGTTGCTTCAGGAGTTCGCTCAGCCGTTCACCGCGCTCCAGAATCTGCCGCGTCGCCTCGTCCAGCTCGCTCCCGAACTGGGCGAAAGCCCGGTACTCGGCGTACTGGGCGAGGTCGGCCTTGAGCTGGCCGGCGACCTGCTTCATGGCCTTGATCTGGGCGGCGCCGCCGACGCGGCTGACGGAGTTGCCGACGTCCATGGCGGGCCGGAAGCCCTGGAAGAAGAGGTCCGCCTCCAGGCGAATCTGGCCGTCGGTGATCGAGATCACGTTCGACGGGATGTAGGCCGAGATGTCGCCCGCCTGGGTCTCGATGACGGGCAGGGCCGTCAGGCTTCCGCCGCCGTGCTCGTCGCTCATCTTGGCTGCCCGCTCCAGCAGCCGCGAGTGCAGGTAGAAGACGTCGCCGGGGTACGCCTCGCGGCCGGGGGGCCGGCGCAACAGGAGGCTCATCTCGCGGAACGCCCACGCCTGGCGTGTCAGGTCGTCGTAGCAGACGAGGACGTCGCGGCCCTGTTCCATGAAGTACTCGCCCATGGCGCACCCGGCATACGGGGCCAAGTACTGGAGCGTCGCCGGCTCCGACGCCGAGGCCGTGACGACGATCGTATAGTCCATCGCGCCGGCGTCCTCGAACGTCTTGATGACCTGGGCGACGTTCGACCGCTTCTGCCCGATGGCCACGTAGATGCAGATGACATCCTGGTCGTGCTGGTTGAGGACGGTGTCGACGAGGATGGCGGTCTTGCCGGTCTGGCGGTCGCCGATGATCAGTTCCCGCTGGCCGCGCCCGATGGGCGTCACGGCGTCGACGCACTTCAGGCCCGTCTGGAGCGGTTCCTCGACCGGGCGCCGCTGGACGATGCCCGGGGCGAGCCGCTCGACGGGCCGCGTCTGGTCGGAGCGAATCTCGCCCTTGCCGTCGAGCGCCTGGCCCAGCGGGTTCACGACGCGTCCGATCAGGCCGTCGCCGACGGGCACCTCCACGATGCGTCCGGTGCGGCGGGCTTGGGCGCCGGCGGTGACGTAGCGGTCGTCGCCCAGGAGCACGAGGCCGACGGTGTCCTCTTCCAGGCTCAGGGCCATGCCGAAGACGCCGTTCGGCAGCTCCACCAGCTCGTTGTACATACAGTTCTCAAGGCCGAAGACGCGGGCCACGCCGTCGCCCACCTCGAGAACCTCGCCGACCTCGTCCACCTGGAGCTGGCCCGCCCACTGGCGGATCTGGTTCCGGATGACCTCGGTCACTTCGTCGCTTCGGATGTCCATGGCCTCTCTCTATCGCTGCGGGGTCGGGGCCGCCATGCCGGACGGCGCCGGGGCCTGGCCGCGGCCGACCTCGACCGCCGACGGCCCCTCGTGGTTCGCGTAACCGACCGGATGCCGACGCCACACCGGGTCCACCCGGACCTCCAGGTCCGCGAACGGGTCACCGGTCGCCTCCAGGTGGGCGTCCATCAGGCGGCGGTGCTCGGCCAGGACGTCGGCGCAAGCGGGGTCCGCGACGAGCGTCCGTGTCTCGCCCGGGTCGGCGTCCATATCGAACAGCTCCTCGCCGCCTCCCTCCAGGTACCGCGTGTACTTCCAGCGGTCGGTGCGGAGCATGCGGCCGGGGGTGATGACGTAGTCGAACTCGCTGTACCATTCGCTGGCGACGTGTGGCCGCCAGGCGTCCGGCGCCTCGCCCCGGAGCCACGGCAGGAGGCTGCGGCCGTAGGTCTCGGCCGGCCACGCCAGGCCCGCGAGGTCCGCGACCGTCGGCGCGACGTCGCAGAGCGAGACGAGCGGCTCGGCCACCGTCCGCCCGGCGCCCGACACGCCCGGGCCCGACACGATCAGCGCGACCCGCGTCGTCTCCTCGTAGAAGCTGACCTGCTTGGTGACCATGCGGTGGGCGGCCATGCCCTCGCCGTGGTCCGAGAGGAAGACGACCACCGTGTCCTCGGCCGCGTCCGAGTGGGCCAGGGTCTCCAGCAGCGTGGCGACGGCCTGGTCGGCCCGCCGCACGAAGTGCTCGTACGCCGCCAGGTAATGGCGGTAGTTCGCCTCGGTCCACGCGCTGGCGTGGCTGAGCCGCCGATGCCCGCAGCAGAGGTACTGGATGGGCACGGGCCGCGCGCCCAAGTCAGCGGTCTCGAAGTTCGCGGGCAGGGAGGGCAGGTCGTCGATCGGCACGTCCTCGTGCGGGCCCTGGTTCTCGCCGATCCAGCCGCAGATGTTGTGCGGGTTCTCGAGGTCGGCGATCATCAGGAACGGGTCCTCGTGCGGCCGGCCCAGGTAGTCCAGGCACTGGCACAGGGCGTGGCGGTCGTGCAGGGTGTCGGCGTTGATCGGCCACGCCGGCTCCGCCTCGACCGGCAGCGTTCCCCGGGGGGCCACCTGGAACCCGCGAAGCGCCCCGGCGTCGTGCGTCTTGCCGAAGTGGACCGTGTCGTAGCCCGCGGCCGCGAAGACCTCGCCGACCGTCGGCATCCCGTCGGGGATGCGCTGCCCGCCCGCGTTCGAGAGGACGCCGTGCTCGTGCGGCAGGCGGCCCGTCCAGGCCGACGGGCGCGCCGGCTGACAGAGCGGGCAGGGCGTGTACGTCCGGTCGAAGCGGACGCCTTCGGCGGCCAGGCGGTCGATCGTCGGCGTCGGCGCCCGCGGGTTGCCCCAGGCGCCCACGGCCAGGGCCGAGAGCTGGTCGCAGAGGATCACCAGGATGTTCGGTCGCGTCGGCATGTCAGTTGAAGGTCATGGTCTTCGTGTCGCCCGCGGGGCGCGCGTGTTTCTCGAGGTCGGCGTCGAAGGCCCGCACGGCCGCCTCCAGCTTCGCGGCCACGTCCGGGTGCTTCTCGGCCAGGTTCGTCGTCTCGCCGATGTCGGCCTCCAGGTGGTAGAGCTCGGCCTCGGCCGGCTCTTTCTTGTTCTTTCCGGCGGCGCGGCGGAACTTCCACTTGCCGTGGCGGATGGCCTCCGCCTGGCCGCGCGTGTTGTAGTAGAGGAGGCCGTCGCGCGGGCTCGCCTCGGTCTTGCCCGTGAGGAGCGGCGCCACGTCCATTCCGTCGAGGACGCGGTCGGTGGGCATTGATCCGCCCGCCAGGCCGGCCAGCGTCGGCGCCAGGTCCATTGACGTGACGATGCCGCTCCGGACCGCCCCCGCGGGCACGCGCCCGGGCGCCCAGACGACGCACGGCTCGCGCATCCCGCCCTCGTACGTCGTGCCCTTGCCCGCCCGCAGGGGGTCGGCGTAGCCGACGTTCTTGCCCTTGCGGCGGCCGAGCCACGGGCCGTTGTCCGAGGTGTAGATGATCCATGTGTTCTCCGCGAGGCCCAGCTCGCGGACCGTGTCGGCGATGCGCCCCGTGCTCCAGTCGATGCACTCGATCACGTCGCCGTACATCCCGCCCGCCGACTTGCCCGCGAACCGCTCCGACACCGCCAGCGGCAGGTGCGGCATGGTGTGCGGCAGGTACAAGAAGAAGGGCCGGTCTTTGTTGGCGCGGATGAACCCGACCGCCTCCTCGGTGTACCGCTCCGTCAGCGTCGTCTGGTCGGCCGGGTGCTCGATGATCTCCGTGTCGCGCATCAGGACGGTGCCGCGGCTGCCGTCCGGCGCCTTGGTCATCATGTCGTTCGAGTACGGCACCCCGTAGTAGCGGTCGAAGCCCTGGCGCGTCGGAAGGAAGGGCGGCTGGTGGCCCAGGTGCCACTTCCCGACGCAGGCCGTCGCGTAGCCCCGCGCCTTCAGCGCCTCCGCCACCGTCACCTCCCGCGGGTGCAGGCCGCGCGTGTGCGGCGGGAAGATGACGCCACTCGCCAGGCCCACGCGCTTCGGGTAGCAGCCCGTCATGAGCGCCGCCCGCGACGGCGTGCACACCGGCGAGGCCACGTAGAAGTCCGTCAGCTTCATCCCCTCGGCGGCCAGCCGGTCGATGCACGGCGTCTTGATCTCCGGCGACCCGAAGCACCCCAGGTCCTGGTACCCCTGGTCGTCGGTGAAGATGACGATGAAATTGGGCGGCCGGCCACCGGTCCCCGTGCTCGCGCCGCGCGCCCCGCGGGGCAGCCAGCCGGTGGCGGCCAGCGCGGCGGCGCCCCCCGCCCAGCCGAGGAAGCCTCGGCGGGTCAGCGGCGTCTCGCCTTGAGGCATGGCCTGGCTCGCGGCCATGGTCGGGCCTCCTAGTTGCCGAAGCGGCCCGCCAGGGCGTCGAGCCGCCCGCGGACGCTTCCGTCGAGGATCCGGTTCTCCATCTCCACCCGCACGCCGCCGATCAGGCTCTCGTCCACGGCCGCGTCCAGCTGGACGTCCTTGCCGCTCGTTGCCGCCAGCCGCGAGCGGATCGCCTCCTGCTGCGCCTCCGACAGCGGCCGCGCGCTCACCACCCGCGCCCGCGCCCGGTTCAGCCGGTCGGCCACACACGCGTCCAGCGCGTCGGCAATCTCCGGCAGCTCCGCCACCCGGTGGTTGTCGAGCAGGACCTCGACGAACGCCGTCAGCGCCTCCGGCGCGTCCATCCCCGCGGCCGCCTTCATCAGCAGCTCGCGCTTGACGTGGCGGCCGACGCTGCGGCTCCGCCAGAAGAGGCGGTCCGTCGGGTCGGTCACCACGCGCGCCGCCAGGGCGCGGACGGCGGACGCCGCCCGTTCCAGGTCGCCTGTCTCGGGCATCAGGTCGCCCAGGGCCTGGGCGTATCGGGCGGCTACGGGGCTGGTGGTCATGCCGGGCCGTCTCCGCTTTCGCGCTCGGCGGTGCCGCCCGCGTCCACCTTGGCCAGGAAGTCCTGGACCAGGGCGTCGTGGTCCTCCGGGCGGACCTCGCGGCTGAGGATCGCGCCGGCCACGTCAGTCGAGAGGCGGCCGACCTCGGCCATGAGTTCGCGGCGGGCCTTCTCGGTTTCGGCGCCGATCTCCTCGCGGGCCTGGGCGATCAGCTTCTCGGCCTCGTCGCGGGCCCGGTCGAGGATTTTCTGGCGCTCGGCCTCGCCGTCGCGCTGGCCGGCGGCCACAAGGGCCTCGCGTTCGCGTTTCGCCCCGTCCATGAGTTCGGCGTACTTGTCGCGGAGGCCGCGGGCTTCCTTGCGCTTCGCCGCCGCCTCGTCGATCTCCGAGCGGATCGTCTCGGCCCGCGCATCGAGCATCCCGAGGATCGGGTCCCACACGAAGACGTAGAGCAGGCAGAGCAAGCCGAAGAAGTTGAGCACCACGACGGCCATCGTGAAACTGAAGCCGATGATGTTGCCCTTGGCCTGGATCGGAATCCGCAGCGCCGGCCGCGCCCGCGCCTCCAGCACGAGCACCTGCCGCCACAACGCCGGCGTCAGCTTCGTCCCGGCCGGGAGGGTCAGGACGCCGGCCTGGCGGCCGACGGCCTGGGCGGTGTCGACCACCTCGCCGCCCGCCACGGTCACTGTGGCGACGCCGGCCTCGTCGAGCGCCTGGACGCGGTCCGCGTCCAGGACGACGCCCTCGTCGGCCAGCGCCCGGACCTCGAGCGGCTCCATCAGATGCGCGTCCTTGAACTCGGTGACCTCGCGCGTCAGGCCGTACACCTGGGCCCGGCCATGCGTCCCGAGGAACGCGTGTACCATCAGGCCGGCCGTCGCCAGGACGTAGACGACGATGAAGGCCCAGAGCAGTCGCTTCTTGGCTGGCGCCACGTCAGCGCCTCCTGTGCTTGGGGTTCCGCCCGCCGCCGCCCTGTCAGACCACGAAGATCAGGAGCATCGCGACGACGAGGCTGTAGATGCCCGTCGACTCGGAGACGGCCTGGCCGATCAGCATGGTCCGGGTCAGCAGCGCGGCCTGATCGGGCCGGCGGCTGATGCCTTCGCAGGCGCGGCCGGCGGCGTAGCCTTCGCCGACGCCGGGGCCGATGGCGCCGAATCCCATCGCCAGGCCGGCCCCCAACAGGGCCGCCGCCCGCACGATCGCCTCGCCCAGCGCCTGCATGGTTGCTTCATCCATCGTCTGTCCTTTCCTTCTGCGTGCCGCGCGGCACGGGGCCGCCCGGCGGTTCGCGTCCGCCTAAAGGTTCCCGGCCCCCACGCTCCACAAGAGCAGCGCGACGACCAGGCTGTAGATCGAGGTCGAGCTCGCCACGGCCGACCCGATGAACATCGTTCGGTTAATGAGGCTCCGCTCGTCCAGGTTCCGCCCGATGCCCGAGCACGCCTCCGCCCCGACGTACCCGATACCCACCGACGGGCCCGTCGCCCCGGCCCCCATCGCGATGCCGGCGCCGAGGAAGGCGGCGAGGCGCGGCACGACGACGGTCCAGTCGGTGCCGACCTCGTCGGCGTTGTTCGCCACCATCAGGAGGATGGCCACCACGAACCCGAGGATCGACCCGTTCTGCGCCAGCGCCTGGGCGATCAGCATCGACAGGGTCACGGGGCTGCGGCTCTCCGGGACGCGGGCGATGCCCTCGATGGCGTGGCCGGCCGTCAGGCCCGCCCCCACGGCGCTGCCGATCGCGCTCATCCCCATGCAGAAGCCCGCCCCCACCAGGGCCCCGGCGGCCACCCAGTTCGCGATGCTCTCGGCGCTCGTGAAGACCAGCAGGAACGCCACCACCAGGCCGAAGATGCCGCTCGTCTCGGCGATCGCCTGGCCGATCAGCATCGTCCGGAGCGTCTCGCCGCTCTCGGCCGGCTGGCGGGCGATGCCTTCGGCGGCCTTGCCGGCGGCATACCCCTCGCCGACGCCGGGCCCGAGGGCCCCCAGCCCCACCGACAGGCCCGCCGCGATGAACTTGCTCGTTTCGAGCAGGCTGTCGCCGATCGGACCGCTCAGGATGCCTTCCGGACTCGCCATGGTCTACGCCATCGCCCCCGTTTCGGCGGCCGGCTCGTCCGGCCCGGCCTCCTCGCTGATCTCCACCGCGATGTACGTCAGGCACAGGACCGCGAAGACGAACGCCTGGACCGTCCCGACGAAGAGGCCGAAGAACCCCTGGAGCAGGATCGGCATGACCGGTTTGACGAACCCGCCGATCAGGGCGATGATCACCGCCCCGCCGAAGATGTTCCCGAAGAGGCGGAAGCACATCGACAGGATCTCCGCGAACTTCCCGATGATGTTCAGCGGCGCCATGAAAATGTTCGGCACCCCCACCGCCTTCGGCTCGTGCTTCAGCTTCACCAGGTAGCACGCGAAGCTGTAGACCGCGAGCGCCCCGCCCAGCCAGTACCGCACCGTCCCGGTGCCCCACTGGCTGTCCAGGAACAGGCCCACCAAGAACCCGAAGCCCCCGGCCGCCAGCCCCCCGAGCACGCCCAGCAGCACCCGCGCCCAGAGGTGCTGGCAGGGCACCGTGACCGTGCCGAGGTGCGGCTCGAAGTACTCGTCCAGGTACCGGCCCATGCCCTTGCGATGGATGGCCATGAGGTGCATCAGGATAAAGACCATGATGCCGAGGCCCCAGGGGAAGTTGACGTCCCGCGAGGGCTCCACCGCCGCCGGCAGCACGAACGTCCCCGCCTGGCTCTCCAGGAGCAGGTTCGGCCCGTCGGGCCGACCCAGCAGGCCGTTGATCCAGCGGAAGACCTCGCCCGTGGGCAGGATGCCGATGATGTTGGCCGTCCAGACGAAAAGGAAGATCGTCCCGATGAACGGGAGGAACCGGCGGCCGTCCTTGGGCCCGAGCGTGCCGTAAACGACCTCCTTCAGGAACCCCACGACCAGCTCCAGCAACGTCTGCCGCCGCCCGGGCACGAGCCGCGGCTTCCGCGCGAGCAGCCCGAACCCGAGGGTCACGAGCAGCACCACCAGGACCGTCATGAAGAGCGTCTCGTAGCTGTAGCCCCAGACGAGCAGGTTCAGGGGCCAGGGCGGGGCCTCATGCCACGCCACCAGCTGAACCGGCACGCCAGGTAGGGTGTCGTCCATGTCCGCCTCACCGCGCCTCGGCGCGTGGCCGCAGGCTTTCGATCGCCGCCAGCGCGACGGTCACCGCGTTGACGAGCAGCAATCCCCCGGCCGCCGCATACAGGCTCACGCCCGGCCAGGCCGCCCCCGCCCCCAGGGCCGCGCTCCACACCGCCAGCCGCCCGAGCAGCGCCCCGCCCATGGTGCGGCGGTGGCTCGCGCCGTCGGCCAGGCGCCGCAGGGCCCGGACCTTGATCGCGTGGGCCGCCAGGCTGGCCGCGCATCCCGCCGCCAACCCCGCCACCACCGGGCCGGCGGGCCGGACCGTGAGCGCCGCCCCGGCCAGGAGGACGCACGCCGCAGCCGCGGCCACGCGCCACACCCGACCCTGGAAGGCCTCGAACGAGTCCATGCCGCGGGTCATCCCTTCATCACCTCCATGATCGTCCGGTAGGCGTACCAGCCGCCTCCCGCGATGCCTGCACCGATGCCCAGCAAGGTGGCCAAAGGGAAGGTCCCGGTGACCCGCTCGTCGAGCAGCCAGCCGGCCGCGCCCCCCAGGACGATCGCGCCGGCCATGACCCACGAGATGGCGAGCACCCTCATGGCCCGCCGCACCTCGCCGCGCTCAGGCTGTCGCGGATCGGCCATCGGCGTCGCGGTCCCGGGTCGGTGCCGGGCAAGGTTTCCGGTCGATACGGTACTCCCGTGGCGGTCCCACCCCCCGGAGTCGCCCCTCTCTACCGGCGGCGCGCCCGGGTGTCAAGCAAAACCGCGCGCTCAGCGGTCCTCGGGGCCTTCGGGGGGTCCCGTCTCCGCGGGGCCGACGACGCGCGGCTGGGCCTTGCCCTGGAGCCGCCGCTCCTGGAGAACCGCCAGGGCGAACGCCGCACCCCCGAGCCCCGCGCCCAGCGCGAGTCCCGTGCCTTCGCTGCCGAGGCCGAGCGCCGCCTGGAGCCCCGTCCAGTGCGACCCGGCCAGCAGGCCCGCCACCAGCGCCACGAGCGGCAGGACGAACACCAGCAGCACCGCCCGCCACGGGCTCGGCAGCGGTACCTCGACGGCCACGCGGTCGCCGGGGCTCAATCCCTCGGCCCTCACGTCCAGGACCAAGCCGTGCGCCGCCGACGGGTGGCAGGCCTGGCAGCCGCGGCACTCCGGGCCCCGCTCGTGGCGGACGCGGACGCTCGCGCGCCCGTCGCCCGCCTCGACGACTGTGCCGGTGACGCGCATGCGGGTTCCCCTACGCCGTGGCCGTCAGCGTCCGGACCTTCATCACCTGCCGCGCCAGGACGGCATGCGGCACATCCGTACCGAGGGGGAGCAGGAGGACGCGGCCGAGGGGCCCGTCGCTCGTCAGCACGATGTGCCGCGACGTCGGCACCTTCACCCCCGGCATCGACGACTGGTGCCCCGTCACGAGCATCTCCGCCCCGACGGCCTTCGCGAACCGGTCCGCCGACCGCTGGTCCAGCTTGCGGCCCCAGACGAGCGCCGACAGGCTCGACCCCGACAGGCAGTCCTCGACAGCGATCGGCCGGTCCAGGATCGTGTAGTCGAACCCTTCCAGGGCCTCGGCGCGAGGTGTCGAGTGGCTGATGAAGACACCGTTGGCCGTCCGCACCGCCAGCGGCAGCGACGCCAGGAACCGCCGCATCGCCAGGTGCACCCGGTGGGCCTCGTCGCCGTAGGCGTGCTCCAGGCCCGCCCGGAAGGCCTCGCTGACGGGCTGACCGGCCTTCTTGATCGTCAGGCCCATCACCTCGGCCAGGTCGTGGTTCGAGAGGACCATCTGGACCTGCGACCGGAAGCGGCACTTCAGCTCGACGATCTTCTCGAGAAGCCGGAAACTCTGGTCGGCGCCGTTGGCGTCGGGGGGGCCGCCGTGGATCACCTCCTGGACGACCAGGTACCGGTCGCGGTGGCGGTGGAGCTGGGCGAAGCGGAGGATGCGGTCGAAGTTGTCGTGGTCGCCGTGGAGGTCGCCGACGACAACGGCGTCGCCCCGGTCGGGCAGGTGGACGACGTTGCCCCGGCGCAGCGGGTCGCGCCGCGTCAGGATGGTCGCCTGCTGGAGGCGGTCCATGACGGCGGCCACGTCGTCGCCCGCCAGATCGGGGTCAATGTCCCAGTCGCGTGCGGCGTCGGTCACGCGCGTGTCTCCGCGGTGGCGCCCGTCACGGGGCCAGCCGTTGCTTGATGTACGAGCTGCGGAGGTCAATCAGGAGCGATTCCAGCGGGAACATGCGCCCGGGGCATTTCGTCGCCTTCACTTCGCCGTGGGCCACCACGTGTTCCAGCGGAATCCGGTACCGCACCCGCAGGGCCGTCACGAGCCGCTCCAGCGCCACCATCTGCGCCGCCGTCGGCGGGGCGTGCTCAAAGTTCCCCACCAGGCAGACCCCGATGCCGAGCCCGTTCAGGTCCGGATGCCCTTCGACGGCGCAGTGGGCCCCGGGCCGCTGGTCGAGCCAGCGCGGCGTGGGGGTGATCTCGCCGTCGGCGGTACCGCGGCTGCGGCCGTTGTTGACCAGGAAGTGGTACCCCGCGTCCTCGTGGAACCGTTCCTGGTGGAATCGCGTAATCGACTCCAGCGTCGCCCCCTCGGTGGCCGAGTGGTGCAGCACGATGTACCGCCACGCCGGCCCCGCCGGCAGGCCCTCCGGCCAGACCGCCCGCGCCAGGGCCTCGCCCACGTCCGGCCCGCCGCCGGGCCCGGCCGGGGCGCGCGGCGGGGTGGCGTCGGTGGGGTCCGTCATCACCACCGACCCCAGCACATAGCCGGCCACCATCGCCAGGACCAGGAGCACCAGCACCTTGATCATGCGCGGCCAGCGGGCCGGGGGCGCCTCGGGTGCGGTGTCGGTCGGCGGCACATCGGTCATCCAGGCACCGTCCATCAACTGGCGGGACGCGTCGTCGGGCGGACGGTCGCGCGGGGTCCGGGCGGGTGCCGATTCTTCCGCGAATCGGCCCTCCGCCCCAAAGAACCCGGAAACCCCGCCGGTGTTCCGGGGTTTCACCTCTGGACGCGCCGCCCCCGGCCGCGCACAATACGCCGCGCCCGGCGGCCGGGCCGCCGAGCCCTCGAATGCCCCGCGGGCCAAAACCGTCTATCCGGGTGTCCGCGGTGCCCCCACCCGGCCGATAGACCCTGAGAGCAAGCGAGTGACGATGCCCCGGCATACGATGCGAACCATCCTGGCCCTCTTCCTGACGCTTGGCGCGGCCGCGGGCGCGGCCGTGACGATCGGCGACGAGCCGAACACCGTCGACGCGACCCTCGTCCGCGAGCAGGTCTTCCCCAAGCTTTGCCGTGTCACCGTCCAGAACCAGCTCGGCCTGCCCCTCGGCTACGCCACCGGCTTCCTCATGGGCAAGGGCAAGTTCGTCATCACGGACCTGGCGACGCTGGCCCAGCCGGGCGTCGTCCGCGCCGAGATTCTCTTCGAGGACGGCTCGCGCAGCTACTCCGAGCAGTTCGGCATGGCCATGCCCGCCATCGGCGTCGCCGTCATCAACCTCGAGGGCGACCCCCGGGTCGGCCTCAAGCTCGCGGCCGCGCTCCCCGACCTGCCCGAGAGCCTCGACGACCCGTCGGTGCCCGTTGCCTCCGCCGGCTGGGAGTACGGCGAGGCGCTCCAGATGCGGCGCGGCAAGCTGGAGCCCGGCCAGACGGCCGGCGAGCTGGCCGAGGCGCTGGGCGGCGAGGCGCCGGACCCGACGCTCCGGTTCCTGACGGTCCGCGGCGCGGTCGTCGGCGGCGCAAGCGGCTCGCCCGTGGTCGACCCCGCCGGCGAGGTCGTCGGCGTCCATCTGGACATCCGGGGCATGGAACGCCGCCCGGTGCTCCTGCCGGCCCCGGTGCTCCGCGACGCCCTGCTGGCCGCCAAGCCGACGCTCAAACCCCTGGCGGAGGTGCCGAAGCCGGTCTGGCCGGTCGAGGTCCAGCGGATGCTCGGCGAGCCGATCCATCCGTCCATCCTCGCCCGGGCCGTCCGGGCCGTCGGCCTCCGCATCGGCTGCGGGACGTGCGGCGGCGACGGCAAGGTCAAGGAAAAGTACATCCACCATTACCGCTACGTGGGCAAGATTCGCACCCCCGTCTATGCCTGGCGCGACAAGGAATGCCCCACCTGCCAGGGCGAGGGCGTGGTCTTTAAACCCGCGCACTACGGCCTCTACCAGACCGTGGCGGAGCAGGGCACCCGCGTCCGCTTCACCCCCGATCTGGAGGCCGAGGCCCGCAAGACCATCACGGAGAACGCGCGCGGCCTGCTGAGCGACCTGGCCGGTTACGGCCGCTGCTTCCGCGAGGCTTTCACGACCGAGGCCGCCAACAGCCTCCGCACCCTCGAAACCAACCTGCCGCAGGGCGTCTTCGTCTTCGCCACCGTCCGCCGCAAGGTCGACGGGCCCGACGGCGTCTACGCGATGCTCGACCCCGACCGGGCGAGCGTCATCCTGGCGACGCGCCTGAGTGCGGGCGGCAGCGGCGACGGCTTCGCCGGCAGCTCCACCTGGCAGACCGGCCAGCGCGTCGTCGTCGCCGGCCGCGCCGAGACCAAGTTCTTCCTCGACGGCGAGTCGGTCGTCTACGTCCGCCCGCTGACGTGGTCGCGCGGCCCGGGCCCCGCCCGTCCGTCGACGCCGGACCGCGGGCCCGGCGGCAGACGCAAACAGCCCGGCGAACCGTTCTGACCCGAAGGGGACCGAAACACGCTGGCCCGAACCCCATCCGAAGACCGATGACAGACCCGGAGAGCGAGCTTGCGGACCTCAAGGCCGCCCTGCGCCACGTCGTGCGCGAGCGGGTGGTCGCCCTGACCGCCGAGCGGCGTCGGCAGGCGGCCCACGGCCTGGCGGGCCGCCTGGCGGACCTCGCGCCCGTCCGCGACGCCGGCGCCGTCATGGCGTTCCTCTCGCTGCCCACCGAGATCGACACCTGGCCCCTGATCCGCTGGGCCTGGCGCGAGGGGAAACGCGTGGCCGTCCCCCGCGTCGAAGGGAAGGGCGGCCCCGCGGACCGGGCCGTCGTCCCGGTGTGGCTCGAGGCCGCCGACGTCGAGGCCCCGGCGGCCCACCCGGCGCTTGCGCCCGGACCGTACGGCATCCTGGAGCCGGCCGGGGCGACGGAGGCGGCCGTGGCGGCGCTGGATGTGCTGGTGGCCCCGTGCGAGGCCGTCGACCGCGCGGGTCGCCGCCTGGGCAAGGGCGGCGGCTTCTTCGACCGCTTCCTGGCGCTGCCGGACTTCCGGGCGGCGGTTGTGGGCGTCGGCTTTGCCGAGCAGGTGGCCGACGAGGTGCCCGTCGGGCCGCACGACCGCCGGGTCGACTGGGTCGTGACCGACCGCGAGGTGATCGACGCGCGGCCCGGGGCGGCAGGCGCCGGCGCGGATGTGAACTAGACGGTAGCACAGTGTGGACGAGAGCGGCCGCCCGGGGGAGGCGGACGGGAGGAGTCGGACCATGACGATGGCCGGACGAGTCGGAGCCGTGCTGGCGGTGATTGCCGCCTTGGTCGGCGTATCGATGCTGGCGGCCCATTACCTGCGGCCGAGCGACGGCAACGCGTCGCCGTGGGCGGACCCCGCCGAGACGCCGAAGACGAACCGCCCCGTGGAGACCGAGACGCCCGTGCCGCCGCCGGCCGAGGCGTCCGGCCCCGAAGCCGGGGAGCTCGACTGGTTTGAGGACCACGAGGCGCCCGACGCGCCGCCGACGGAGCGTGAGTCGGCAGAGGCCGAGCCGCCGGCGACGCCCTCGGAGACGGGCCCCGACGTCGGCGAGAAGGCCCTTCTGCCGGGGCCGCCGTCCGAGCCCGCGTCGCCCGCCGAGACGGCCGCCCCCGGCGACGCCGATCTCCCGGCCCCCGCGCGCGGCAGCACGGCGGAGGGCGAACGCCTGGCCGCCGAAGGCCTCGCGCTGGTCAAGCAGAACCGCCTGGTCGAGGCCCAGCAGGCCCTCTCGACGGCCCTCCGCAAGGGCGTCGGCGGCGAACAGGGCCGCCTCGTCCGCGGCGCCGTCAACATGCTCGCCGACCGCATCCAGTTCGCACGCGGCGCGGCCCTGCGGGCCCCGCACGTCGCGTCCTACCGCGTCGAGTCCGGCGACACCCTGACCGCCATCAGCCACCGGTTCCTCGTTCCCTATCCGCTCATCGCGAAGATCAACGGCCTTTCCGGCACGTCCATCTACGCCGGCCAGCAGCTGAAGGTCGTCAAGGGGCCCGTCAACGTCATCGTGCTCAAGTCCGCCTACGAGTTGCAGGCCTGGCTGGGCGACACCTGCGTCCGCGTCTACCCGGTCGGCCTCGGGGCCGAGAACTCGACCCCCGAGGGGACGTTCGTCGTCAAGCAGAAGATTCGCAACCCCCCGTACCAGCCGCAGCACAAGCCGGCCTCGGCGTTCCGGGCGTCCGGGGCGCCCGACAACCCGCTGGGCACCCGCTGGATCGACATCGGCAACCACTACGGCATCCACGGGACCCTCGAGCCCGACAGCATCGGCCGCGCCGTCAGCGAGGGCTGCATCCGCCTGCGCAACCCGCATGTCGAGGAGCTGTTCGACCTCGTCATGCCCAAGGCGACGACGGTCACGATTCGCCCGTAGCCGCCGCCTCCCGCCCGGGTTTGTGCTATACTGAAGGGCGCGGCAGCGGCTGCGCGGGCGCCCCCGGTGCACAGGGAGACCGGCGATGACGACGCTCACCGATTACCGGCCTTACTACGAGGTCCAGGTCCGCGTCGACGAGGTCCGCGACCGGCTCCGGTTCGTGCGCCTCGCCGAGGGCGTCTTCGGCTTCCTGGCGGTGGCCGCCGGCGCGGTGCTTCTGGCCACGCTGGCCCAAGGCTATCTGCGGTTCGGCCCGGCCGGGCGGCTGACGCTGCTGGTGGCGGGCGGCGGGACGGTCGTGACGGCTTTCTGGTGGGGGGTGATTTTGCCGCTGCGGCACGAGCCGAACGAGAAGGAGACCGCCCGCTTCGTCGAGACCCGCCTCCCCGAGCTCGGCAACAGCCTCATCAACACGCTGCTCCTGACCGAACACGCCGACGAGTGGTCCGGTCCCCTGGTCGACCGCGCGATCGGTGAGGCCGCCGCCGCCGCACGCGGCGTCGACCTCCGCGCCGCCGTCAGCACCCGCCGCGCCCGGCACCGCGGCATCGCCGCCGGGGTCGCCCTGGTGCTGCTGGCCGTCTACGTCCTCCTCGCCTTGCCACGCTTCGTCTCCGCCGGCCGCCAGATCCTCAGCCCGTTCGACCGGGGCATCGCGTCGGTCGGCGCCGTCCGGTTCACCGTTACGCCCGGAACGGTCGACTGGCCGAAGGGCAAGCCGATGGACGTGGTGGCGGAGCTGACGACGCCCGTCGCCCCGGGGCGCACCTTCGACGCCCGCATCACCCTCACCGAGACCGGCACCGGCCGCACCCTCGACCGGCCCCTCGTCACCGCCGCCGCACGACCCGCCGTCTACACCTACCGCGTGCCCCAGGTGCTCGTGCCCCTGGAGTACCGGGTGACGATAGGCGGCACGGAGAGCAAGGTCTTCCGCGTGAGCATCCGCGAGCCGCTGGAGATCGCGCGGCTGGACCTGACGTACCTGTACCCGGACTACACGGCCCTGGCGCCGCAGACGGTCGAGGACGCCACCGGCGAGGTCGCTTGCCTTGTCGGCACGGACGTCCACGTGACCGTGCGCACGACCGTCCCCGCCGACGCCGGCAGCCTCCTCTTCGGCTCCGGCCGCGCCCCCGTCAAGTGCGGCATCAACGAGGACCGCACGGCCCTGACCGGCCGGTTCACCGTCTTCGAGAGCGACACGTACCGCGTCCAGCTGGAGGGCGACGGCGCCGGCAGCACGCCCGTCGTCTTCGGCATCAAGGCCGTGCCGGACGCCCCGCCGACCGTCGCCTTCACCGTGCCGCGCGCCGACGTCGTCGCCCCGCCCGGCGACACCGTCCGCCTCGGCCTCAAGGCCGCCGACCGGTACGGCCTCGCGACCGTCGAGCTCTTCGTCCAGGCCGAAGGCGAGCCGGAGCCCCGCCGCGTCCGCCTGTGGACCACCTTCGCCGACCCGAAGCAGGCCGTCCTCGACCACGGCCTCCTGCTGGAGCCCGACCGCTACCGCCTCGGCCAGACGCTCACCTACTGGGCCGTCGCCACCGACGGCCGCCTCTACCAGGGCCGCGACACCCCGCGCGGGCCCAATCGCGCCGAGACCGCCCGCTACAAGGTCCGGGTCCAGGACCCGGTGAAGGCGGCCCAGGAGAAGGTTGCGCGGCTGAATGCCCTGTACGAGCGGCTCCGCGAGGTCCTGAAGGCCCAGCGGGCCGCCCGCACCGTCACGAGCACCCTCGCCCCGATGAAGCGGGCCGACGCCGTCCGCACCGCCGGCTCGGGCCTCGCCCAGGCCCAGGACGCCATCCGCGACGCGACGTTGGCCGTCACGCGCGAGGTGGCCTTCGACGACGACACGGTCGCCCTGAAGGAGACGCTCCAGCTCCTCGCGACCAACGAGATGCGGACGGCCGTTGTCAAGGCCCGGGCCGTGGCCGAGGTCCCCGACGACGGCCTGGCGGCCGTGCCTGAGCTGGCCGGCGTCCTGGCCGCCGACCAGGAGATCATCCTCCAGATCCTCGAGCGGCTGCTCGACATCGTGCCGCGCCTCGCCGACGCCGTCCGGGAGGAGCAGAAGAAGCTGGCCGCCAGCGACCTGCCCCCCGACGCCCTGGCGAAGCTCAAGGCCCTGCGCGACCGGCTGAAAGAGTTCGTCGAGGAGCAGAAGCGCGTCATCGAGGCCTCGAAGGACCTCGCGAAGCGGCCCGTGGACGACTTCCAGGAAGCCGACCAGCGCGAGCTGGAGCGCCTCAAGGCGATCGAGGACGAGTGGGACAAGTTCCTGACCGAGGCCATCGCCGACTTCTCGAAGGTGCCCGAGGTCGACGCCTCGAACCCGAGCCTCTGCAAGGAACTCATCGAGGTGAAGACCGACGTCGAGATGGCGTCCGACGCCCTCTCGAAGAAGGCGATGGACATCGTCGTGCCGCTCGAGGAACGGCCGCAGATGCTCGGCCAGGAGCTGCGGCCCGTCGTCCACGAAGATGATGAAGTGCGAGCCGTCGAGAATCACCAGCCGGCTC
>CAYNLG010000014.1:0-59336 GCA_964397995.1 uncultured Anaerolineales bacterium | reverse complement strand
GATCCTGGAGCGTCTCGGCTACCGGACGCCCGCCCAGGCCCGAAAAGAGGCTTGCGCCACGCTGGAGGTCGCGACATGATTACCGTCAGTCCAGTGTCCAAGAAACCGAGGGCGGTACAGCCCTCCGACCCCGCGTCAACACCACCAACCCCCTCGAACAGTTCATCCTCGAAATCGAAAAGGCCACCGACCACGTCCCCCTCTGGGAAGACCCCCAAAGCTGGGAACGCCACCTGTGGATCCTCTGGAAACGACTCAAACACCGGAACTACGCCCCGACTCGACCACGACCCGAATTTACACAAACTTCTTGACAGCGCCCAAAGGGCGCATCGCTTGCGGTGCCGCGAGCGGTGCCCTATACTCAGCAGGTGGATGGTCCATCAGGTCCCCCGCGAAGGAGAGCGTGCGATGACCGAGTCGCTGACCCCCGACCCGAACGCGGAGAAGCCCGAGCAGGGATCGCCGCAGCCGCAGGAACCCGACGCGTCGCCGGAGGCCGGCCAGCCGGAGCAGGCCGAGCCTCAGGCCGAGGCGGGGCCGGGGGCTGAGACGGCCCCGCCGCCTCCACCGGCGCCTCCGCCGCCAGCCGGCACGGAAGTCCCCTTGCCCGAAGAACTCAGGACGGCCTCGGCCACGGACGATCAGCGGACGCTGGCCATGTACGCTCATCTGGCAACCCTCGCTACGCTTGTCGTGCCCAGTGTGGGCGGCGTTCTAGGTCCGTTGGTTGTGTGGCTGGTTAAGCGTGACGACGGTGGCCGGTTCCTCGAGTTCCACGCCAAGCAAGCCCTATTCCTTCATCTGGCCGCGCTCGTCATCAGCTTCGTCAGCTCCGTCTTGGGCTTTGTGCTGTGTTTCCCGTTCCTCATCGCGGTGGTCGCCTGCTACGGAGCCATGGCCTATTCGATCGTCGCCGCCGTGCAGCTCTCCAGCAGGAAGGACTTCGAGTACAAGTGGGTCGGGCCCTGGGTCCGGCGGTCGCAGATGACGCCGCCGGCGGCGTGAGTGGTGCAGCCGATCTGGCCCCCCCCTTGTCCCGGGGGCGTCGCGGGCGGAATAATACGGATGCCATGCCCCATCGCCCGAGATGGCTGCGCCTCATTGCTGTGCCCGCGGCGCTTGTGCTGCTCGCGGCCGGCTCGGTCCTCGCCTGTTCGGTGCCGGTCTGGCGGTACGCCCTGGAGCGCTGGCCCTCTAGCCCTTACCTGGTCCACGTCTTTCACAAGGGACCCCTGACGCCCGGTGAGACGGCCCGGGTGCGGCACCTGGCGGCGGCGCTTGGGTCGGGGACCGGCGCGGCCGTGGCCGAGGTCCATGGCGTGAACCTGGACGGCGACGTGCCGCCCAAGGTCCGGGCCGTCTGGGAGCGGGACGGCGGGGAGGCCCTGCCGTGGGTTGTGGTCCGGTATCCCATGATGCTTGATATGCCGCGCGCTGTCTGGGCCGGACCCCTCGATGCGGGCGCCCTGGCGACGCTTCCGGGCTCGCCCGCCCGGGCGGAGTTGGCGCGCCGGTTGCTCAGCGACTCGGCCGTCTTCGTCTTCCTGGAGACCGGTCGCGCGGACGAGGACGACGCCGCGGCGGCCCGATTGCGGGCCATCCTCGAGGAGTTGGAGCGGACGCTGGAACTCCCCGGGCCGGTCGACGGGACGTGGGGCGACGTCCTCTACGACGAAGGGGGCGCGCCGGACCTGGAGGTCGCGTTCTCGATTCTGCGCGTCGGCCGTGACGACCCCGCCGAGGCCCTTTTCGTAAGCATGCTCCTGCAGACGGAGCACGACCTGCTGGACCTGGACCAGCCGATTGCCTTCGCGGTTTACGGGCGAGGTCTGGCGCTGCCGGCCTTGGTGGGGGCGGGCATCAACGCCGAGATGGTCGGCGAGGCCTGCGCGTGGGTCGTCGGCCCGTGCAGCTGCGTCGTCCGCGAGGAGAACCCGGGCATCGACCTGCTGATCGCCGCCGACTGGGATGCCGCGCTCGCCGCCCAGGGCGAAGCCGTGCCGAGCGCCGGCCCCGCGCCGGTCGGCGGCCTGGGCGAGTTCGTGGCGACGCCCGCCGACGAGCCGGTCGCGGCCGCGCGGCCCGCGTCGAGCCTCCTGTGGAACGTGCTGCTGGCCATGGGCGGGATCGTGCTGCTGGTGGTCATCGCGGCCCTGGTCCTGCTCAGGCGGAAGGGGGCGGGGGCCTGACATGTCCCTTTGGCGGCTCATCGCGAAGGAGATCAGTCACCGGAAGCTGACCTTTGTCCTGGCGTGCCTGGCGGTGGCGGTGGCCGCGGGTGTGCTCGTTGCGGAGGTCACCCTGCTCGGCGCCCACGACCGCGCCGTCGAGGCCATTGCCGAGGCCCAGGAGGCCGGGACGCGGACGCGTGCGGCCGAGATGAAGGACGACTACCGGAAGCTCATGAAGCTTTTCGGCTACAATGTCCTGATCCTGCCCGCCGACGAGGACTTGGCGGCCCTTCTCGCCACCGGCCGCACCACGGCCACGATGCCGGAGGCTTACGTCGAGCGGCTCGCGGGCTCGAAGATCATGGTCGTGCGGCACTTGCTGCCGAGCCTCCAGCGGCAGGTGACCTGGCCGGAACGGGACGTGCCGATCGTGCTGATGGGCATCCGCGGCGAAGCGCCCCTGCCGCACCGCCGCCCCCGTGAGCCGATGGAGCAGGCGGTTCCCAAGGGTGCGATGGTCGTCGGGGCGACGATTGGCGACCGCCTCGGCCTGGTGCCTGGCGCCCAGGCGACGCTGATGGGCCGCCGCTTTACCGTGAGCGAGGTCCGTCCACCGCGCGGCACCGAGGACGATGTGACGGTGTGGATTCCGCTGGCGACGGCCCAGGAACTGCTCGAAGCCGAGGGGCGGATCAGCGCGATCCTGGCCCTGAGTTGCCTCTGCATGGGCGATGACGAGCTTTCGGCCATCCGCCGGGAGGTGACGCGCATCCTGCCTGACGTCCAGGTGATGCAGCTGACGCGCGAGGCCGCCATTCGCCGCGAAGCCCGTGTGCGGGCCGGTGTCTACGCCGACGCGAACGTCGAGGCCACGGTCGCCGGCCGCGTTGCCCAGCGCGAGGTCCGCGAGGGCCTGGCCGCCTGGGCCGTGCCGCTGGTCGTGCTCGGCGCCGCCGTCTGGGTCGGCGTCATGGCCCTCGTCAACGTACGGGAGCGGACGGTCGAGATCGGCCTCCTCAGGGCACTGGGGCTGCGCGGCAAGCAGATCGCCGGCGTCTTCCTTGCGCGGGCGCTGCTCGTGGGCGCGGTGGGCGGCGTGGTCGGCATCGCGGCCGGCGCGGCGGCCGGTGTCGCGTGGGGCATGCGCGAGACCGGCGCCAGCGCCGCCGTGCTGCTCCAGCCGGTGCTGCTCGTGGTCGTCTTTGTGGCGGCGCCGGCGCTGGCGGCCGTCGCGAGCCTCGTCCCGGCCATGCTTGCCGCCCAGGAAGACCCCGCGCCGATTCTGGCCGAGGAGTGACGCCGTGCTGACGCTCGAAGGGGTGACGAAGGTCTACCGCCGCGACGGCCGTGAGGTCCGCGCTTTGGATGGCGTGTCCCTTCGGTCCAAGCCGGGCGAACTCCTCATGGTCCAGGGCCCGAGCGGATGTGGCAAGACGACGTTGCTTCTCGTGGCCGGCGGCTTGCTGCGGCCGGACACGGGAACGGTCACGCTGGGCGACCGCGACCTCTACGGCCTCGACGCCGAGGGCCGCGCGCGGCTCCGGGCGGACCGTGTCGGCTTCGTCTTCCAGCGGTTCCACCTGGTGCCGTACCTGTCGGTGCTCGACAACGTGCGGGTCCCCTCGCTCGCGAGCGGTCTGCCGGACGCCGAGACCCGGGCGCGCCAACTCATCGGCGAGGTCGGGCTTACGGAGCGCGCGGGCCACGTACCGGCGGAACTCAGCACCGGCGAGCGGCAACGGACGGCGCTCGCGCGGGCCCTGCTGAACCGGCCCGACGTGCTGCTGGCCGACGAGCCCACGGGGAACCTGGATGACGCCTCGGCGGCGGCCGTCCTCGATCACCTGGCCGCGTTCGCCGCCGGGGGCGGCACGGTGCTGCTCGTCACGCACGACGCTCGGGCGGCCGATCGCGCGGGCCGCGTCCTTCGGATGGACGCGGGCCGCATCGTCGCGGGCTGAGCCGCCACGCCCTCCGCGCCGTCTTCTTTCGCTTGCGGCCCCCCGCCGCCTGTGGTAGGAAGAGCCTGTCCACACGCCGCTGCACGGCACAGGGGAGGGCCGCGCCATGGCACACATGGGGAACCGTCCCCCGAACGTGATCCTCATCCTGGCCGACGACCTCGGCTACGGCGATCTCGGCTGCTACGGCAACCGCGCCATCCGCACGCCGCACCTCGACCGCCTGGCCGCGGGCGGCCTGCGGTTCACGGACTTCCATGCGAACGCCCCGGTGTGCAGCCCGACGCGCGCGGCGCTGTTGACCGGGCGGTACCAGCCGCGAGCGGGCATCCCGGGCGTCATCGTGTCCTCCCCGCAACGGAACCGGCACCATGGGCTCCACACCCACGAGGTGACCCTCTCGCGTTGCCTGAAGGACGCGGGATACGCCACCGGCGTCTTCGGCAAGTGGCACCTCGGCTACGAGCCCCGCTACAACCCTGTCCACCACGGCTTCGACCGGTTTCGCGGCTACGTGAGCGGCAACGTCGACTACCGGTCGCATGTCGACCAGGCGGGTTTCGCCGACTGGTGGGACGGCCTCCAACTGGCGCCCGAGCAGGGCTATACGACCGAGCTCATCACCGAGCACAGCTGTCGCTTCATCGAACAGTACCGCGACCGCCCCTTCTTCGTGTACGTCGCCCACGAGGCCCCGCACTACCCGTACCAGGGGCCGGACGACCTGCCGGACCGGACGGTCGGCGGCGACTTCCCCGTCTGGGGCAGCCGCGAGGACCGCAAGGCCGCCTACCGCGAGATGATCGAGGCCTTCGACGCGGGCGTCGGCCGTGTCGTGGAGACCGTCGCGAAGGCCGGGCTGGCCGAGGACACGCTCATCTTCTTCTGCTCGGACAATGGGGCCAACCAGGTCGGCTCGAACGCGCCCCTGCGCGGCGGGAAGTCGACCGTCTGGGAGGGTGGCCACCGGGAGCCGGCCATCGCCTACTGGCCCGGCCGCATCCGGGAAGGCCGCACGACGGACGAGACGGCCATGACCTTCGACCTGATGCCGACCTGCCTGACCCTTGCCGGCGCGGGGGTGTCGGCGGCGCATCGCCTTGACGGCGTTGACCTCGGCGGCGTGCTCTTCCGCGGCGAGGCGTTGACGGAGCGGCACCTCGTGTGGGCGTTCCAGGGCGCCTGGGCCGTGCGGCGCGGCCGCTGGAAACTTGTGAAGGGCGAGAAGGGGTGCCCCGGACCGGCGCTCTTCGACCTGGCCGTGGACCTCGGCGAGACGACCGACCTCGCTGACGCGCATCCCGACCGCGTGGTGGTCCTCCAGTCGGCGTACCGCTCGTGGGCGGCGGACGTCGCCGAGGGCGCGACCGTACAGCCCGAGCGTCCGGCCTAGCCGTCGGCGTCGGCTAGACCTCCACCAGGCGAACGGCCAGCGGCGCCAGGTGCATCTCGGGTCCCACGCGCTGCCCCGTCAGCCGGTCCGTCCCGGCCGCCGGCAGCGTCACCTCCTGGGGCGACTCCGACAGGTTCACCACGCCGTAGCCGGCAACCGTGTCCGAGTCCTTGGCGGCGCGCGGCACCACGACCACATCGCCGGCGCCCTCGGCCACGGGCGCCTCGCCCGAGAGCTCGCGAACCAGGCCGACGTACACCGCGGGGTCGACCATGCAGCCGAGGGTCAGGACCTCGCCCTTGCCGAAGCGGTGGCGGATGGCGGCCACCTCGCCGTCGCCGTAGCCGCCTTCGTACCGGGCGACGGCCTCGCCGCCGGTCGGCCGCAGGCCCCAGCACCACGCCCGCGTCCGCGTCTCCGGGCCGCCCTCGAAGGCCACCTTCACGCGGTCCTCGACCCAGTGGACCGTGAAGCCGAGGCTCTTCTCAGCGCCCACCAGGTCTTCCAGGCCGCCGAAGGTCCGGTCGGTCCAGGCGGTGAACTCCTCGGTGCGGTAGCCGGTCAGGGGGCCGAGCAGCAAACGGCCGCCCGCCTCGACCCACGCCCGCAGCCGCGCCTTCGTGTCCTCGCGGACCATGGGCATGAGCGGCATGAGCAACGTGCGGTAGCGGCTGAAGTCGATGCGCTCGCTGACCACGTCCCGCCAGAGGTGGGCCCGGCAGAGCGGCAGGTGGTGGTCGTCGCGCCACCGCGTCAGGTACTGCATGTCCTCGTCGATGGGGTCGATGCTGAAGGCCCACGCGGCTTCGCTCGAGAGGACCAGGGCGGTGCGTGCGGGCCGCGGCGGATGGGCGAGGAGCCAGTCGCTCTGGGCCACGAGGTCCGAGGCGAGCCGCGCCCACGCCGCCTTGTTCGGCCGCCACTGGCCCGTCGCGTCGACGCACGTCCCGTGCTGCATTTCCTGGCCCGCCCAGTGGCTCCGCCACTGCCAGAAGAGGGTCATCGAGCTGCCGAGCATGGTGCACATCCAGACCATGGCCCGCACGCCGTCGGGGCCGTGGTGGATGTTCCACTGCTTGCCGCCGCCCGACCAGTTGGGGGCCGTCTCCAGCAGCCAGAACGGGCGGCCGGGTTTCTCGGCCCGCATGCGGTCGAGGAACATCAGGTTCCACGCGTAATGGTCGACGTCCTTGTAGAGGCTGTATCCGACGCGGTCGAGGCACCAGTTGTGGTCGAACCAGTTCGACCCGAGGGCCGAGCCGGCCATGTTCGTCGTGATTGGCCTCTCGGACCCCGCGCGGAGGACGTCCCGCTGATGGCGGATGAACCCGGTCCAGCAGTCGCTGAAGTAGCGGGCCAAGGCGATGATCAGCGACGGGTGGTGCCGCTCCGGGACCTCGATCGAGCCGACCGACCCCGTCGGCATGGGCACCTGGTCGAAGCGGCTGTAGGCCTGGCTCCAGAACTCCAGGCCCCACGCCTCGTTCATCTTCTCGACGGTGCCGTACCGGCGCTCCAGCCATCGGTGGAAGCCTTCCCGCGCTTCCTCGCCAAAGTCCCGGCCGCCCATTTCGTTGTCGATCTGCCACGAGTGCACGGCGGGGTGGTCGGCCAGGGCCTCGGCCATCTTGCGGGCGATACGGCCGGCCAGTTCGCGGTAGCGGGCGCTGCAGACCGAGTAGTGCTTGCGCATGCCGTGGCTGGCGAGCTGCCCGTCCCGCTTCGTCTGGAGCGTGTTGGGGTAGGTCGAGGTCAACCACGCGGGCGGGGCGGCCGTCGGGGTCCCCAGCATGGCCGCGATGCCGCCCTCCTGCAGGCAGTCGAGCACCGCCCGGGCCCACTCGAAGTCGTAGACGCCTTCCTCGGGCTCGAATCGGTGCCACGCGAACTCGAAGACGCGCACCATGTTGAAGCCCAGCTCGCGCATCCGCGCGACGTCCTTGGGCCACTCCTCGGCCGGCCACATCTCCGGGTACCAGCTCGCGCCGATGCGGATCCGTTCGTCCTGGGTCAGGGGGTCCATCGCGTTCTGGCTCTTCCTCCGTGGCGACCGCGTGGGCCGCCTAGTCTGCTTCGAATGTGGTTACGGAGCCCGGCGGCGCCTCGTAGCGGAAGCCCTCGCCTGTCGCCTCGAAGAACCCGACGGCGGCCCCCGCTTCGCCGGGCCCGGTCCGGGTTGCGCGGAAGCGGCTCCTGGCGGCTCCCGCCAATTCGACGTCGAGCGGCTTGGCGTCGCCGCTCGTATTGATCAGGACGAACGCCTTTGGCGCGTCCAGCTTCCCCGGTCCGAATGCCATCGGGTACACTTCGGGGTCGTTGGCCCACGCGCGGCACACGGTCGTGCCGGCGGGCCCGGCGAGTGAGACTTGGCGGTAAACGTGGTAGCCCGGTTCCATCCGCCATCCGCCTCGCCCGTCCACCCGGAAGGCTGTGCCGGGGTTCGGGTCGCCGCCGATCCAAACGTCGTCGCTCCTCTGGATACAGGCCCACGGGATGATCGTGCTTGCGCCGACCGCGTAGATCGAGTGCCGCAGTTCGGCCGCGAACCAGGCGTCCATTTTGCCCCACGATGTGGAGGTGACCCAAGCCCGCAGGTCCGGCCGCTGACGCTGGAGCAGTTCGACGCCCGCGCGGCGCCAATCCCCGAACCACGGTCCGGGCGTCCCGTTGTAGAAGCCGTGCGACGTAATGAGCCCCAGGGCGGCCAGCGATTCCGGGTCGTCAGCCAATGTCGGCGCATAGCCCCAGTCCAGGAAACGCGTCCAGTTGCTCGTTTCGCCCGGGGCGACGGCCACGTCGACCAAGCCGGCCGCGTCCAGCGCCGCCCGCGTCCGCTTGACGAAGTCCGCGACTTGCTCGGGCGGCCAGTACAGGTTGTAGTCGTGACCCTCGTGGTCGGGGGTCCTGCCGTCGAGAGGCCAACGTGTCCAGTCTTCGCCCTCGTTGTGAAGCGAGACCGCGGTGCAAGGCAAGCCTTCCTCGTCGCGCAGAAACCGGACCCAGTCGACCAAGTACGCGACCAACGCGTCCGCCATGGCCGGGTCCAGGTCGCGCCCGCGGACGAACCTCTGGCGTGTGGCCCACGCCGGCGGGCCGTAGAGCGTGGTGAGGATGCTCAGGTCGTCGCCGCGTTCGCGCGTTCGGCGCAACCCCTCGCGGACGAACGCGCGCATCCATCGCGTGGTCGTCTCGTGATCGAAGGGGCCGTCTGGGTCCGCTTGGTGCCAGGGGTCGAGGAACATCTTGGCCGTCCCAGGCCTGAGGCCGTCCGGCCCGAATACACGGTCGCAGATGGCGGCACGCGCGTCGGCGTCCAGCGTGCTGAAGCCGCCATAATCCTGGGGCTGGGCGGCATAGTCGCGCGTTTGGCAGGTCTCGACGTAGTTGACGCCGAACCCATCCCACAGGTGCAGCGGCCGGTCAAAGGCGATGTGGGCGCGGCGCAAGCGGTTCTCCTTCCGGGCCGGGTCAGGTCTTGGTACCGAGAACACGCGCGATCGTCCCGCCCATGACCGCGGCGCGGGCGTCGGCCGAGACGTCCTCCAGCAAGGCTTCGAACATGGCCTTCTGCACGTGCATGAGACCGAACGGGGTGTCGCTGCCGAAGGCGACGCGGTCGGGCCCGAGACGGTCGAGAGCATCGAGGGCCGACCGTTCGCGGATGGCGCTTGCCACGAGCGTCACGTTCGGGTGGGCTTCGGCCACTTCAATGCACGCCCGCGACAGGTCGTGGAATGCCGCCCCCCCCATGTGGACGGCCAAGATCCGCCTCTCGGGGTAGAGGGCGGCGATCTTCGCCAGACGCATGGGGTGCGTGTGCTCCGGGGCGTCGCCCCCGATGTGGAAAGCGAGCACCTTGCCCGTCTCGGCTATTGCCGCGATAACTGGCATCGCAAGCTTCGGATCGTCGATGAAGAAGCTGTTTTGGGCACCGTTCAGCTTGACGCCGAAGAAGCCGTAATCCTCGGTACACCGGCGGACCGTCTCGATGGCCTCGGGCACGCCCAGGTTCGGGTCAGCCCAGCCGAAGCCCAAAATGCGATCCGGATGCTCGGCCATGGCTTGGTGGACGTAGGCATTGGCGGCGTCGGTCTCACGGCAGTACGGTGGTTGCAGCCAAGTCAGGGCCTTCTCGACCCCGGCCCGGTCCATGCGGCGGAGCAACTCGTCATACCCGATGCTGACACCGCCCTCCGGCGTCGGCGAAACGTGGCAATCGGCGTCTATGATCATGGGGGCCACTATACGCCGCACGGACGGAGCATGCAACGAAAGGGAAGCCGGGCGACGATGCCTCGGCGTGGGGCGGCTATTCGATCTCCGGCGTCACCACGATGCCCTTGGCCTGAGCCTCGGTCTCGCGGTACGCGCCGAAGAAGTTCGTGTTGCAGTCCAGCCACAGCGTGATGCGGTACAGATCCCCGGCCGGGAGCTTCACGCCCTTGTGGCCCGCGCGGAGCTTCTCGTAGAGCGGCGACGCCAAGGCTCCGAACTCGCCCGGATACGTCCGCGACCCGCCCGTTCGGTCGTGCCGTATCGCCCCGTTGCCCCCGTTCAGCCAGAAGCCCATCCGCGCCAGCACCGCGTAGGACTGCGTCCAGTGGTTCTTGTCCAGGACCGTGCCATCGAGGTCCGGGGCGTCCTTCTGTTTCTTGTGGCACGCCACGCAATGCCTGTCGAGCACGGGCTGCACCAGCCTCGGATACAGCAGGGGGTACGAGCCCTCCACATCCGGCTCGATCTCCGACGGCTCCCGCCGCAGGGCCAGCGGCATCGCGGGCGGCGGGCTCGGGGCACGGTAGCGCGGCTCATGGCAGCCCTGGCAGGCCAGCCGCTGGCCGGGCTGGACGTACGTCAGGCTCCGCATCGACTGGACCGCGCGGCCCTCGGCGTCGAGAGCCTGGAAGTAGATCGACTTCCCGGCCGGGGCCTTGAAGTAGCAGCTCCCGTCCTCCTCCACCGGCACCGTCCCCAGCACGCCGCGCGCCAGCGACTGGGACCCGATGTTGATGCGCGGCCGGTTGGACTTCGGCGTCGCCTTGGGAAAGAGCTGGATGATCCGGAGCTTCTCGATGCGTGTGCCTTCGGGCCAAGGCAGCAGCCCGTCGTAGACGTCCACGCACAGGACCGTGCCCTCGGTTGACGCGTCGGTGCTTCGCGGCGGCCCCTCGCCGGTGGCCGCATCGCCTTTCGGCTTGGCCACGTCCGCCAGACGCGTCACGACGGGCGGCCGGGGCCGGGCCCGGAGCGGCATGGGGCTCTGGCAGTGGATCGACGCGTCCCGGTACAGCAACTCCCGATTACCGAAGCTGTCGAGCAGGTAGATGCCGAAGGTGCCGCCCTTGGCCGACGACACCGGCCGGTGGACGCACAGGTACAGGTCCTCGCTGAGCGGCCAAGCGGTCCCGTAGACCCACAGGCCGCGGCTGCCTTCGCTCTCCGGGAAGAGCGTGTCGGGCGTGATCCGCTCGAGCTGGCTCATCACGTCGTCGTCTTCGATGTCCGGGTCCAGCAGCACCAGCGACCCGAACGCCTGCCCGTGGTGCGGCGCCGCCGTCGCGATGTACCGGTGCGAACCGGGAATCGACTTGACGTCGAGTTCCATCCACGGCCGCCAGTTGCGGCCATGCGGCGGGATGGGGAAGTTGCCATGCAGCGCCCGGGCGTCGCGCCCGTCGGGCGTCGTGATCCACGGGTGGTGGGCAATGTCCGAGTCGCGGTCGACGTAATCCCACCGCGAGTACACCACGAGGCCCTCGCTGTTGACGCTCGGGTGCCACTCGTTCGTCTCGTGGTAGCTGTTCGTGACGATGTCCGTCCCGTCGGCGTTCATCGAGTGCAGCGTGTAAGTCGGCACCGGTCGTCCGTGACAGCGCCCGAAACCGCCGCGCCGCTCCGAGTTGAACAGGATCCGCCCATTCGGCAAGAAACACGGGTCGAAGTCGTTCGTCGGTCCGTCCGTGAGTTGCACAAGGCCCGTGCCGTCGACGTTGACCTCGAAGATGTGGAAGCAGGCTTCCTTCTCCCACCCGCCGCCCTCGCACTCGCTGTAGGCGAAGACGACCGTGCGGCCGTCGTAGGAGAGGTCCGGCGACAGGAAGCCCCCGCCCTCCAGTGTCTGCCCCTTCAGGCGGCCTTTCTCAACCACCGAGCCGGCCAAGACGTCGCGGATGCGCGGTGAAGGGCCGAACGGGTCTTCCAGTACGTACAGGCCGCCGCCGCCCCGCGCGTTCTTCCCGAAGTACTGGTCGCACATGTGGCTCGCGCGCGAGAAGTGCTTCTTGATGAAAAGCACCCGGTCGAAGTCCGCTTTCGGGTGGGCGAACATGACGCGGCGGCGGAGCCGGCAGGCGTCGTGATAGAGCGCGAGCCGCGCCTCGGCGTCGTCGATTGACGCGGCCTCCAGCCGCTTCCGCAGGGCGATGAGCTCCCGGGCCAGGTCTTGCCCGTCAAACCGCGGGTACCGCTTCTTCATGTGTCCGAGCAGCGCTCCCACCCGCCGGACCACCACGTCCGCCGGGTCCCGGTCCCCGGGCAGAATCGTCGCCTCGTCGCGGTAGGCTTGCTGGGCGGCCCGGGCCATCTTGTCCGACGGCTCGCGCCGCGGCGCCGCCGGCACCTGCACCCGCGCCTCGCGGGGCAGGCTCTTCATGTAGGCGACGATGTCGGCGTACTGGGCCCGCCACTCGGCCTCGTGGTCCAGGGCTGCGGGGTCGGACGATACCGGCGGCGCAGCCGTCTGGGCCGTCGCGAATGCCGCGGCCACCAGGACTGCCGCAATGCTGATCCGTCTCCATCCCGTGCGCATCATGCCGTCCTCAACGTAGCTGCACCCTCTAAGTCCGCACCAAAGCCATTCTTCACCAGTGCGAACCCGCCAGGCAAGGGGGGGGTGACGCGGAAATACCGCGGGCGACGCCCGCCGCGATGGCGATCAACCGGTCCGGGCCCGGCCCTACAGCCGGTACGGCTCGCGGTGTGGGCGGTCCAGCAGCCGGTTGGCCTCCTCGTCGCCAACAAAGACCTCGCGGTCCGGATCCCACTTCAGCGTCCGTTTCAGCCTGTAGGCGATGTTGCCGAGGTGGCACACGGTGGCCGTCCGGTGGGCATACTCGACGTCGCGGAACGGCCGCTCCCGCGTCCGCACGCAGTGCACGAAGTCGCCACCCAGGCCGCCTGCCCCGTGGTACCCGCGCATCGGCTTGTTCGGTGCCGGGGGGGGCTGGTTCGGCCCGGGGGCCATTCCCAGCGTCCCGCGGTAGGTCTGGTGTCCGCCGTGGCGGCCGGAGTGGTAGATCCGGACCCCGTTCGCGAAGACGTAGGTCAGGTCCGGGTGGTCTTTGCCGTCGGGCGGGACGACCTCGACCGGGCCGGTGTGGTCGAGCCCGAGGGCGTGCAGGGCGCCGCCGAACTTGTGGCCGCCCCAGTCGGTCATCATGCCGCCCGAGTAGTCGCGCCAGGTGCGCCACCCCTTGCCGTCCAGGCCGTAGGCCCTCGAGCACCGGTGTGGGTGGTACGGCGCCCAGGGGGCGGGGCCGAGCCAGCGGTCCCAGTCCAGACCGGGCGGCACGGCCTCCCCGGGCAGGTCGCACGGGCGGCTCGGTCCGCCGATGTTGACCCACACCTCCTGGACCTCGCCAAGGGAGCCGTTGTGGATGTAGCGGGAGAGACGGCCGTAGTCGCCGATGACCCGCTGGCTTCCGCCCGAGACGACGCGGCCGTAGGCTCGGGCGGCATTGACCATCTCGCGGCCTTCGCGGATCGTGAGGGTGAGCGGTTTCTCGCAGAAGACGTCCTTGCCGTGGCGGCAGGCATCGATGGTCGGAATGGCATGCCAGTGGTCCGGCGTGCCCACGAGGACCGTGTCGACGTCGTCCCGCCGCGTCACCTCCCGGTAGTCCAGCGCAGCCGCGCAGCCCGAGTCCCCATAGTGCGTGTCGACGATGGCCTTGGCCTGCTGGCGCCGACCCTGGAAGACGTCGCAGACGGCCACCACGCGGACCTCGGAGAAGCCCATGAAGGTCTTCATGTCTCCCGCGCCGCGTCCGCCGACGCCCACGACGCCCATGGTGATGCGGTTGCTCGGGGCGGTCGCGCCGTTCAGGCCGAGGGCCGAGCCGGGGATGACCATCGGCAGCCCGATGGCCGCGACGGCCCCACCCGCTGCCGTCCGCTTCAGGAATCCGCGCCGCGTGAGCTTCGTCGGTCGGGCCATGCGTCTTCTCCAGAACGGGCCAGGCTTTGAACCCGCGGGGGCGCGGAAGGTAACGGGCCGCGGCACTCGCTACGGGGCAACCGCCGGCGCCTCGCCCTCGCAGACGACGCGGAACCCCACGTTCCACACCCGCTGCCACGGAGGGTACGCCAGCCGCATCGCCGACCGGGCTCGCTTCGGCCGGTCGTAGAACGATCCGCCGCGAACGACTTTCCGCCCCCCGGCGGCGGGGGCGTCGCGTCCGTCGCTCGGGTCGTACGGGTAGGGCCGGTACGCCGACCGCGTCCACTCGGCGGCGTTGCCGTGCATGTCGCAGAGGCCCCAGGCGTTCGGTTCGTACCGCCCGACCGGGGCCGTCACCGTGCCGCGGTCGTCCACGGTGTCGACGGTCGGAATCCAGTTCGGCGAGTCCCGCCGCGTCAGCGCGTTCAGCCGCGTGTCCGCCAGGTTGGCGGTCCGGCCGAAGTCCGTGCCTACCGGGCCGTATGCCAGGTCGGTGGCGGTGCCCGCGCGGCAGGCCCACTCCCACTGGGCCTCGGTCGGCAACGTGAACTCCCGTCCGGTCCGTTCCGAGAGCCAGCGGCAGAAGGCCATGGCCGCGTCCCACGAGATGCGGATCGCCGGCTGCCCGCCGCCGTCGGCCGGGATGCCCCGGCGGCTCTGGTCCTTGTTGAACTCGCTGATGACACCGCTGGTGTGCTCCGGGTCGAAGCGGGTGAACTGGGCGTTGGTGACCTCGACGCGGCCGATCCAGAAGGGCCGCTCGATGGCGACGCGCGCCGTCGGCCGTTCGTCGGCCAGGCCCTCGGCGTCGCCCATGACGAATGCGCCGGCCGGCACTCGGACCAGCGCCAATGCCACCGGCTTCCCGTCCGGGCCCGGTCCCAGGTCGACGGCCATCTCGGTCTCGCCCATGGCCACCTGGCGCCGCGCGGCCTCGGCGGCGTCGAAGGGCCAGCCCTCGCATCGGACCGGCGCCGTCGCGCCCGCCGCCGGGGCCATGTGGATGCCCTGCGCGCCGCCCCGCGTCTCGTACGGTGGCAGGTCGTCGGGAATGGCCTCGGGGTCCTCGTGCAGGTTCGCGTACTGGCGCGCCGTCGCGAGCCGCCGTTCGTGCATGGTGCCGCGAATGGCCCGGTGTTCGCTCCACGTCCCGTGGTCGGGCACGTTCAGGTCGATCCATGTGATGATCCGGTCCCAGCCCTCCGCGTCCAGCTGCACCCCGTGATGGCCCTTGCGGAGCATCTGCACGAGCTCGCTCGTGTCGGCGTGATACTCGGCGGCGCGCAGGACGTGGTAATCGCTCTCGGGTCCCGGCCGACGGACATAGGGGTGCAGGGCCACGTAGCTGGGCGTGAAACGGCCCTTCTGGCCCTGGCCGCCGGACCCGTCGACCCGCAGGTCGGGCAGGGCCTTGCCGTCGGCACGCTTGGACCCGTCGTGGCAGCGAATGCAGTGGGCGTCCAGCACCGGCTGCACGTCCCGCCTGAACGAGAGGCCCCGCGCCGGACCGTACCACGGCTCGATCTCTGAGGGGGCCCGCTTCAGCGCCAGCGTCCGGGTCACGGGCGGCACGTCGGCCGTCCGCTCGTGGCACCCGACGCACGACAGGTTCTCGCCCGGCATCGCCGTGAACCAGCTCCGCATCACCTGGAGCGCCTTGCCCCTGGCGTCGAGCGGCTGGACCGCAATCGGCGTGTTGGCCGGCACCCGGAAGACTGCCGACCCGTCCGCCTCGACCGGCACCGTCCCGAGGATGCGATGCACGTCCCACGGGCCGTCGATGCCGATGTGGATGTGCCCGCCCATCCCATGATACGCGTAGTGGAACGCGAAGAGGCGGAGGCGCTTCACGCTGCCGCGCGGCACGCCCGCGAGGCCCGGGCCGCGGTAAACGTCCGTCAGGTAGACCGTCGCATCGGTCCGCTCGGGATCGACCTTGTCGGGGATGACCTGGGGTCGCGGCCGCGGGCGAAAAGGCATCGGTTCCAGAAGTGCCCGGCCCGGCTCCTCCCTCAGCAGCACCAGGTTGTCGAACACGTCCACCAGGTACAGGCCCCAAAGGGCGCTGCGGTGCGGCTGACAAGCGACCAGGAGGTGCTTCTCCGTCAGCGGATACGGGTGCAGGAACTTCGGCCAGGACCCGTTGACGAGGCCGTCGCGGATCACCGGCCGCACGGGGTCGCCGCGCCCGGGTATCCGCTGCACTGTCCCGTCGGCCTCATGCTGGCCGCACGCCACGTCGAAGAGCACCAGCTCGCCCATGCGCGGCACACCGTGGTGGCCGGAGACGATGCCCGCGACCTTCGACGGATGCCCTGGCACCGGCCGCACGTAGAACAGCGAGTTCGGCCAGTACGAGTTGCTCCCGTACGCCGCCATCTGGCCCGTCCCGTCCGGGTTCATCCGGAAGAAGATGCGGGTGAAGTAATGCGGCGTGTCGCTGTACTCCCAGCGGGTGAAGCCGACGCGGCCGTCGGCGAGGACCGTTGGGCACCAGTTGTGGTCCTGGTCGAAACAGAGGCGGCGGATGCCCGTGCCGTCGGGGTTCATGCGGTGCAGGTTCGCCACCTGGTTCCGCCCGCCCACGCACGGCACCCCCTGGAGGACGGCGGTCGAGCCATAGACGATTCGTCCGTCGGGCAGGTAGCAGGCGTCGTAGGAGTCGACGTCGGCGGGCGCCTCCGGCGTTACCTGGCGCAGGCCCGTCCCGTCGGCCCGGATCTCGAAGACATGCCAGCGGCCCTTCGTGCCGGTCGACGAGAAGAGCAGACGCGAGACGTCGAAATCAAGGTCCACGTCGCCGACGAAGACGTCGCGCTCGGGCTTGTACAGCGTCGTGACTGCGCCGTTGGGCGCGACCGGCGAGAGGACGCGCAGGACATCGTCGTACCCCGAGCGGCGCATCGCGCAGTTGCCCTGCCAGTTCTGCGGCAGGGCGAGGGTCCGGGCGTCGCGGCTGACGAAGAGGAGCCGGCCGAAGTCCAGGGCGGGGTTCGCCAGAAGCGCCTCGGCCCCAAGCGCCGCAAGCTCCGCCTGGGCCTTCGCATCCCGGGGGTCGTCGGCCAGGCGCGCCTCGATGGCCGACAGGCGCTTCAGATAGGCCCCTCCGCCGGGGTAGGCGTCACCGTGGGTCGCGACGAGGTCCTCGACGGCCAGACGCAGCGTCTCCGCCGTGTTCACGCCTTGCGGCATGCCATCCGATGTCGCTTGCCGTGCGGCGCGCCCGTCGGCGACGCCCGGCAGCAAGGCTAGCGCCGCCAGGATCGCAAGCAGAACCGTATGGCCGGCGGCTCTCGACATGGTCCTATCCTCTCGCGCCGCTGAAGACCGGCGCGCACCCCACGCCCTGCTGAACCCGCGCGGAGGGGACGGGTACTGCTCAGCCCCCGAAATCGTCGTAGAAGATGTCCTCGTCCCCGAGGCCCTTCTCCTCCAGAACCCGCTGCACGGCCACCACCATCGGTTCCGGCCCGCACAGAAACGCCTGCCGCTGCGCCCCCGGCTCCAGGTACCGGTCCACCGAGAGGTGGATGAAGCCGGTCTCGCCGGGCCAGTCGGTGTCTTCCGGCCCGGGTTCCGAGAGGGCGTACACGACGTGCAGGTTCGGCATCCGGTCGCGCAGGTCCTCCCACATCTCGCGGTAGAAGCTGTCGCGTGTGGTGCGGCAACCGAAGAAGAGCCAGACCGGCCGCTCGGGTTGCTCGCGGGCGAGCGACTCGATGATGTTCTTGACCGGCGCCATCCCGCACCCGCCCGCCACGCACACCACCTCCGTCTCGGGCGACGGGTCGAGCTCGAACTCGCCGAACGGGCCCGTGAACGTGACCGTGTCTCCGACCTCGAGGGTGGGCAGGTAGGTCGAGCCGACTCCGCTCGGCACCAGCCGCACCACCAGTTCCACCACGGTCGGCTCGTGCACCGGCGAGCTGATCGAGTACGCCCGCCACACCGGCCCCTCGGGCGAGGGCGCCTGGACCTGGACGTACTGGCCCGGCCGGTGGTGGATCTCCGCGGGCTCGACCAGGCGGAAGCGGATCTCCCTGGTGTCAGGCGTCAGATCGCGCGTCGACTCCACCGTCGCCTCGAAGAGCTGGACGTTCAGGATATCCTCGGGGATGCGAAGCGTCATCGGCCCGCGGACCTTGACCTGGCACGCGAGGCGCACGCCGGATCGGCGTTCCTTCCGCTCCAGCATCGGGAGCTCCGTCGGCAGGAGCGGTCCGCCGCCCTCGAGCACCGCCACCTTGCAGTAGCCGCACGTCCCCTGGCCACCGCACGCCGACGGGATGTAGATTTCCTCCTCGTTCAGCGTTTCCAGGAGCGTCTGGCCACCCTCGACCTCCAGGACGCGCTCGCCGCCGTTGATGCGGATCTCGCAGGTGCCGTAGTTGAGGAGGCGGCGTTCGGCCACCACCAGCCCCGCCGCCAGGGCCGCCAGAAGCCCGCCGAAGACCAGGATGCTGACGAGGTAGACCACCCGAAGTTCCTACTGGAGCGAGACCATGCCTGCGAAGCCCATGAAGGCCATCGCCATGACGCCCGTGACGATCATCGTGATGGCGACGCCCTGGAAGGCCGGCGGGATGTTGGCGTAGCCCATCTTCTTGCGGAGGCCGGCCATCAGGACGATGGCGAGCGTCCATCCGAGGCCCGCTCCCAGCCCGAAGGCGGTCGCTTGAACCAGGTTGTAGCCGAAGTTGACCATGAACAGCGCCACGCCCAGGATCGCGCAGTTGACCGTGATGAGCGGGAGGAAGATGCCCAGGGCGTAGTAGAGCCGCGGGCTGAACCGCTCGATGATCATCTCCACGAGCTGGACGAAGGCCGCGATGACCGCGATGAAAACGATGTACTGGAGGTGCCCGAGGTCCAGGCCCACCAGCACGTGGTGATAGATGACGTGGTTGAGGATCGTCGTGCAGGTCATGACGAACGTCACGGCCGCCCCAAGGCCCAGGGCCGTCTCGAACTGGCGCGAGCAGGCCAGGAACGAGCACATCCCCAGGAAGTAGGCCAGGAGGATGTTGTTCGTGAAGACGGCGGCCACGAAGATGAGCAGGGCCCCGGTCTCGTTCACGGGCTCGGTCATGCCGCCTCCTCCACCTCTTTCTGGAGGCCGAGCGCATAGAGCCCCGCCACGAGGAACCCGAGGACGATGAACGCCCCCGGCGCGAGGATGAAAAGGTGGTTCGGCACGTAGCCGGGTACGGTGAACAGGACGCGTCCGGCCCAAGTGAGTTGCCCCGTGCCGCCGATCTCCCGCACCACGCCGACCGCGGCCAGGACGAAAGCGTAGCCGAGGCCGTTGGCGAGGCCGTCGACGAGCGCCAGGCCCGGCCGGTTGTGCAGGGCGAAGGCCTCGGCCCGGCCCATGACGATGCAGTTGGTGATGATGAGGCCGACGTACGGGCCCAGCCGCCTCGACATCTCCGGGTAGTACGCCTTCAGCACCTGGTCGACCACGATAACGAACGTGGCGATCAGCGCGACCTCGGTGATCATCCGGATCCGCCGGGGGATGGCACGGCGCATGAGCGACACCAGGCCGTTCGACATCAGGATGACGAAGATCACGGCGGCCCCCATCACCAGCGAGTTCTCCAGGCGCGTCGTGACGGCCAGGGCCGAGCAGATGCCGAGAATCTGCACGGCGATCGGGTTGTTGCCCCAGAACCCCGCGCGGAACGTGAGGATGCGTTCGTTCCCGCCCCGCAGGACGGTCGGGCTGGCGCCGGCGGCCCCGGTCATGGCGTCGCCTCCCCGCTCTGGCCCCGCGCCGCGGCCAGCGCCCGGAGCGTCCGGTTGATCATGACCTCGACCCGGTCGCTGGTCATCGTTGCCCCCGTGATGGCGTCGACCTCGATGGCGACGTCCTCGCGCGTGCCGAGGATGGGTTTGCCGACGAACTGGAGGCGGAAGGCCGTGTCTTCGATCTTCGCCCCCAGGCCGGGCGTCTCGTTGTGCTCGTGGAAGGTGATCCGCCGGATCGTCCGCCCCGCCGGGTCCAGGGCAAGAAAGCCTCGAATGGTTCCCCAGAGGCCCGCCCCCTGGAAGGGCACCGCGACGGCCTCGACGCGCCGGCCGGGACCGACCCGCTCGTAGACGGTGAAGCCGCCGATCTCGCTGACGCGGACCCGTCCCTCGAACAGGGCCACCACCGCCTCGTTCGTCTCGGCCATCGAGCGGTCGATGGCGAGGACGTCCAGGATGTGGCGGATGCGGGTGGCCTGCCGGTTGGCAAGGCGGCGCTCCGCCGTCAACTCGCGTGTCGCCGTCAGCAGGGCCGCGCACCCCGCCCCCACCGCCAGCGCGAACGCCAGCGTGTAGGCCGGGCTTCGCTTGACCGTACTCATGCCGCGCGCCTCCGGATGCGCCACCGCACGACGGCCTCGTCGAGCGTCGGGGCGGCAATGTTCCCGAGGAGGATCGCGAAGGTCACGCCCTCGACGTACCCCGTCAGGTGCCGGATCAGCACCACCAGGCCGCCGATCAGGATACCATACAGCAGCTTCCCGCCCCGCGTCATCGGGCTGGTGACCGGGTCGGTGGCCATGTAGACGACGCCGAAAAGGAACCCCCCGGCCAGGAGGTGCCAGCCGACCGGGCCGTACGCCTCTGGCCGCGCGACGTCGAAGGCCCCGCCCACGACGACGAACGTGCCGATGGCCGCCACGATGGGCCGCCAGTTGGCCACGCCCGTCACCACAAGGATGACCGCCCCGACGAGGATGGCCGCGGCGCTGGTCTCGCCGATGCAGCCCTGAACATCGCCCCAGAAAAGGTCGCTCGTGGAGGCATAAACAGGGGTCTCGGCGGCCGCGGATGCCAGCGGAGTCGGTTGCGTCACGGCGTCCACCGCCGGCGCGGTCGCCCACTCGGTCAGCCGCCCGGGCCACTCCGTGACAGGCTGGATCCATCGGCCAATGCGGTCCGCGTGGCCGAGCGTCAGGACCGCCCGCCCCACCAGGGCCGCGTTGAACGGGTTCCGTCCCGTTCCGCCGAACAGCTCTTTGCCGATGACGACCCCCGCCGCGATGCCCACCCCGACCATCCAGAGGGGGATGCCGGGCGGCAACACGAGCGGGAAGATCAGGCCCGTGACGAGAAACCCCTCGTTGATCTCCTCCCGCCGGATGCAGGCGAAGGCGACCTCGACCGTCCCGCCCACCACGTACGAGACGAGGATCACCGCCAGCACGCGCAGCCCGAACAGGTACAGGCCCACCAGCGTCGGGAGGGCCAAGGCGACGATGACCATCGTCATGAACCGCTTGACGTCGAGGGGATCGCGGACGTAGGGCGCCAGGGGGGTCGACGTCTTCGGCCACAGAAAGAAGTGGCGGATCGCCTCGAACAGCGGCTTCAGCCGCCCCAGCAGGCCGCCCTCGAAGCGGGGCTTCAGCCCGTCGAAGAGATGCGTGAGCCGTTTCATGCTCCCGCCTCCCCGGCCGCCTCGGCCACGGCCGCCTGCTCGGCGGCGTGGCGCCGCTCCTCCTGGAGCGCCGCCTGTGCGTCCAGCATCTCTTGCCGCAACTCCAGCTTCGACGGACACACGTACGCGCAGAGGCCGCACCCCACGCAGTCGTCCACGCCCAGCCGCTCCGCCTCGTCCAGGTCATCCTGGTAGAGGGCCTTGTGAATGACCTGCGGCAGGAGCCGCACCGGGCAGACGGCCTCGCAGCTGCCGCACGCGATGCAGGCCCGCCGCTCGCCGCGCAGCGCCGCCGGGATGGCCTCGCCGAACGGCCTGCGCAGCACGCTCAGGAAGGTGGCGCTGAAGCTCTGCCGGTTCCACCCCGGCCGGACCCAGCCGAGGAGTTGCTCCTCGGTCATCTCCGGCAGCAGTGTCAGGCCCGCGACATCCGGGGGCAACCCGGCGTCGCCCGGTCCCAGAACGCGGCCCGTGAGCGCCCCGCCCGCGATCGGCCGCGCCGGCCCGTCGCCCGCCTCCGCCGCAAGCAGCTCCGTCAGCGGATACCCCGCGGGGGCCTCGACGTGGCGGGGTCGCGCCGCCGCCGGCCCGCCGAGGGCCACGACCCGCCGCACCACCGGCAAACCCTCGCCCAGCACCCGCGCAAGGGCCAGCACCCCCTCGGTCTCGAGCGCCCACGCGGGCCCGGCTCCCGACTTCAGGCCCATCTCACGGGCCGCCAGCCGCGGGTCGCCCCACGGGTACCGGAGCGGCACCAACACGACCTGCACGGCCGCGTGACCGCGGAGCGTCTCGCGAAGCTCCGCCGCCAGGTCCGACTGCACATCGGGCATCAGCAGATAGATGGGTTGATAGGCGAGCAGGTGCTGGAGCCGTTCCAGACCCTCGGCGAAGGCCGCCAGGTTCCCGAAGAGCAGGGCGTCGCCCCGCGCCCCGAACGGTTCCAGCCGCGCTGTTGAGACGATCACCGCCTGCGGGTCTGCCGCCGGGTCGGGTACGCCGCCCGTCAGGGCGTTCGTGACGTAGGCCCAGCCGCCGAGCTCGACAAGCGTTTGGCGCGGCGGCGTCTGGGTGGGGCGCGGGTCGGGCGGGACGCCCGCGACCTTCTCGAGCGTCAGGTGGCCCTCGATGGCGCCGGTCCGGACGGTCCCGCCCATCGGCGCGAGCAGGGGTCTCTGTGCCCGCGCGGCATCCCGGGCCAGCACCTGGCCGGCCTGCACGGCCGCCCCGTCGGCCACGGCCGCCTCGGTATACGCGAACGCCGGTCCGGCCAGCGGCAAGTGAAGCGCATCGGGGACGGGCAGCGGCTCGATATCGGCCGCCGGCCGGCCCGCCAGCGGCACGTTGTAGCCGCCCCTGATCTTCAGCTTCACGCCTTGCCTCGCCCCCGGGGGTCGCTTGTCCTAATCCGTTCCCGCCGCCGCGGTTCCGGAGATTCTGCCCGCACCGCGGACGAAATGCAAGCGCAGCCGGAAAGAAGCGCCGCTCGGCCTTGGGTCCGCTCGACGGCTCGTGCCTCAGTCTGCCGCCTCCGGCCCCACCGGCCCGTTCGGCAGCAGCACCCCCTTCAGGTATCCCTCCGCGCCGGTCCGGGCCAGTTCGAAGCCGTCGGCGACCGTCTCCAGGGTGAAGTGGTGCGTCAGGACGCGGTCCATCGCGAACAGGCCCTGCCGCAGCATCGCCATCCCTCGCCGCATGTCTTCGTCGAAGTCCAGCGACCACGCCGGATGCACGAACTGCATCTGGGCCCCGTCCAGCATGAACGGCCACAGGGTGTACGTCTGGGGCCGCATGTGGCTGGCGGGCACGAGCACCTTCGCCCGCGTGTACCGGAGGATCTTTCCGGCCAGTTCGATGCCGGCCGGCCGCCCGGTGAACTCGAGGATGACGTCCGCCCCGTGGTCGCCCGTGAGGTCGCGGATGAACGCGGCCGCGTCCGTCTCCTTGGGGTTCACGGTGTGAGTCGCGCCGAGGTCGGAGGCGGTCTCCAGCCGCTCCGGCAAGATGTCCACGGCCGTGATCGTCTCCGCGGGCGACCGCGCCAGGCAGGTCAGCGTCATCAGGCCCATTGCCCCGCAGCCGATCAGGACGACGTGGTCGCCCACCTCCGGCGTCGCTGCCCGCGCGATATTGACGACGCACGCGATCGGCTCTCCCTGGGCGTGGTCCATCCGCACGTCGGGCGGCACGGGGACCAGCCGGTGCAGTGGTGCCACGGCGTGCGTCGCGAACGCGAACTCGAACGCCCCCGTCACGCGGTCGCCCGGCTGCACGGACGCGTCCGGCGGATTCGTCTCCACCACCGTGCCCGAGGCCTCATGACCAAGCACGTACGGCCACGGCATGTCCGGGTCGTGGCCCTCGTACTTGTGGAAGTCCGTCATGCAGTAGCCGCACGCGGCAATCTCGACGAGGGCCTCGCCGGGGGCGGGCTCCAGGTCGCGTTCGGCCAGTTCGATGCGGCGGGGTTCGACCAGGCGGGCTTCGGTGATCTTCATGGCGGCCTCCGCGTCGCGTCCGGGCATTCGGTAATGGCGATTGTACCGCCGGGGCCGCTCGGAGTGGGCAACGTTTCGGCGCCGCGGGCGGCCCTCATGTGGGGTCTTCGACGAAGTACCGCATCGAGGCCTTCTTGTACTCGCGCGTCGAGAAGAGCACCGCGTGGTCCGCCGCGCCGACCTCCGCGGCCAGCTCCGCCGCCAGCGCCCGCACACCGCTCTCGTCCGACCCGTGGAGCATTGTGTACAGCGTGTATGGAAAGTCGGGCAGGGCGGGGCGGTGGTAGCAGTGCGTCACGTCCGCCCGCGCCGCGAGATGCGTCCCGGCCGCGTCGATCCGCTCGTCTGGCACCGCGAACGCCGCCATCCCGTTGGCCGTGTACCCCAGCCGCCGGTGCCGCACCACCGCGCCGAAGCGGCGGACGGTCCCGTCCGCCAGCCACCCCCGAAGCGTCCCGAGCACCCAGTCCATCGGCCGGCCCACGGCCTCCGCCACCGCGTCAAACGGCGCCGCCGCGGGCGCCAATCCGTCCTGGACCGCCCGCACTAGGGCCCGCTCGTCGTCGGTCAGCGCCGCCACGAGCACGTTACCCTTGTCGAGCGGCACGGGCGGAGGCGGCTCCGCCTCGCCGAAGACCGCGCGGATCTTGTACCGCGTGAGGGCCGGGGCCGGGTGCAGCTCAACGCCCGTTTCGCTGGCGATGGCCGCGAGCTCCGCCTCCAGCGCCTCCCGCGACGGCGCCGTCAGTGTGAACCAGAGGGTGTACGGGCCGCCTTCCCGGGCATAGTTGTGCGTCACCCCGGGCCGGGCGCTCACGGCCGCCGCCACAATGTCCAGCCGGTCCTGTTCGACCCGCGCCGCGACCAGTGTCGAGCGGTACCCGAGCCGCCCTGAGTTGAAGACGGGCCCGATGCGCCGCACCGTCCCGTCGGTTACCAGCGAGCGCACCGTCTCCAGCACCGCCTTGGTCTCCCGCCCAAGGTGCTCGGCAAGGGCGGCAAAGGGCTCGCGCTCGATCGGCAGCCGCGCCTGGAGCGCCGCCAGCAACGCGCGGTCGCCGGCGGCCGCCTCCGCGCGCGGCACGTAACCACACAGCGGCTCCTCGGCCAAGTAGTCGCCCGTGGCCGCGAACGCCCGGGCGCGGCACCCGCCGCAGACCCGCCGGTACTCGCAAACGCCGCACGCGCCCCCGTAAGAGTCCACGTTGCGGACGCGACGCAGGACCTCGCTTCCCTCCCACACGCGGCGGAAGTCGTAGTCCGCCTCGCGCAGCGCGCCGCACGCGACGTCCAGGAACCCGCAGATTTGCACCACGCCCGTGTGGCTGATGAAGGCGAAGCTCTTGCCCCCGAGGCACCCGGCCGACCCGGGTTTCACCGGCTCCAGACCGGCCTCGACCCGCACCCGCTGGTAGTGCGGGGCACAGGTGACGCGGATAGGCACATCGGCCTGCTTCTCGGCCTCGGCCAGGAACCGCAGGGCCTCCTCGTACGCCTCGGCCGACAGTTCCTGGGCCGCGAGGGCCTTTCCCCGGCCGGTCGGCACCAGCAGGAACGGGTTGAAGCACGCCGCCCCCAGCCGCCTTGCCAGCGCCAGCATCTGCGGCAGCGAGGCCGCGTTCGCCCGCGTCACGGTCGTGTTGACCTGGAAGGGCAGACCGGCCGCCCGCGCGGCATCGACGGCCCGCATCACGCCGTCGAACGCCCCCTCGACGCCGCGGAACGCGTCGTGCGCCTCGGCCGTCGGCCCGTCCAGCGAAAGCGAAATCATCCGGATGCCCGCCTCGACCATCCGCCGCGCCGCCGCCTCGTCCACCAGCATCCCGCACGGCGCGAGCGCCACCGGCAGGCCCAGTTCGCGCGCCCGGGGCACGAGGTCCCAGAGGTCCTCGCGGAGCATCGGCTCCCCGCCGGTCAGGATGAGCAGCGGCTTTGCCCAGGCGGCCAGCTTCTCGAGCACCTGCCGCGCCTCGTCCGGCGTCAGCTCGTTCGAGTCGGCCTCGGCCTGGGCGGATGCGCGGCAATGGCGGCAAGCCAGGGGGCAGGCCCGCGTCAGTTCCCAGGCGATGAGGCGCGGCGGGGCGGGGGCGTCGCTCACGCCTCGTCCTCCGTCGGCCCGATGCCGATCTCCGCGTCCGTCAGGTAACACGCCGGGTCCGGCGCCCACAGGTCCCCTGTCGCCGCCTCCGCCCGCACCCGGAAGTTGCCGTTGCAGGCGTCCAGGAAGCGGCACGCGGCACACCGCCCGGTCAGCCGGGCCTTCCGGTCCCTCAGGCTCGCGAGAAGCTCCACCGCCGGGTCGGTCCAGATCGCCGAGAACGGTCGCTCCCTCACGTTCCCGACCGTCACGTGCCGCCAGAACTGGTCGGGATGAACGCGGCCGTCCCAACTGACGCAGCCGATCCGCTGGCCCGAGGCGTTGCCGCCGTTCATCCGCAGGAGGTCGAGCACGGCCCCGGCCCGCTCGTCGCCTTCGCGTTCCATCCGCATGTAAAGGTAGGGGCCGTCGGCGTGGTTATCGACGGTCAGTACCTCGGCGGGGTGGCCGGCGGCATGCAGGGAGGCCGTGCGGTCGATGATCCGGTCCAGCACGGCCCGCGTTGCCTCGTGCGAGAGGTCCTCGGCCATGAGCGCCGACCCGCGGCCGGCGTAAACGAGGTGGTAGAAGCAGACCCGCGGAATCCGCTCCCGTTCGAGCAGGTCGAACAGGGGGTCGACCTGGTCGGCGTTCCGTCGCGTCAGCGTCACGCGGAGGCCGACTTTGATGCCGGCGTCGCGCGCCCGCCGCAGACCTTCCAGGGCCCGGCTGTAGGCGCCCTCGACGCCGCGGAACCGGTCGTTGACGGCCCCGACGCCGTCCAGGCTGATGCCGACGTACGCGAGGCCCGCTTCCGCGAGCCGCCCGGCCGCCGCCTCGTCAATCAGCGTCCCGTTGGTCGAGATGACCGCCCGCATGCCGCGCTCCGTCGCGCGGCCGACGAGCGCGAGCAGGTCCGGCCGCATCAGCGGCTCGCCGCCCGAGAACAGCACCACCGGCACCCCGAAGCCGGCCAGGTCGTCCAGGAGCGCCAGGCCCTCGCTGGTGGTCAGCTCGTCCGGGTCGGCCCCGCCCGACGCGGCCGCGTAGCAATGGACGCACCGCAGGTTGCACGCCCGCGTCACGTTCCAGACCACGACCGGCCGCGCGTCGCGCCGGAACTGGAGCAGGTGGCTCGGCACGGGCTTCCCGCGCCCGTAGCGCAGGACGTCCGACGGCTCAACCGTGCCGCAATACAGTTTCGAGATTCCGATCATGAGCGCCCGTCATTGTTCGCGGCCACGAGCACCGCGACAAGCCCGTCGATCGTGTGGGGGTCGGCCTCGACGGCCGGCTTCAGGCCCGCCGCCCTGAGCGCCGCCGATGTCGACGGCCCGATGCTCGCGATTCGGACGCCCGATGCCCGCACCTCCCCCGGCCCGACGCCCTTCAGGAAGTTCTCGACCGTTGAGGCGCTTGTGAACGTGAGCCAGTCCAGCGTCCCGGCCGCCAACCGTTCCGCCACCGTCGGCAGGAGCTCCCCGTCGGGCAGTGTCCGGTAGGCCGTGACCTGGGTGACGCGCGCGCCCGCCCCCTCCAGCATCTCCGCGAGCAGCGGGGGCGCGATATCCGCGCGCGGCAAGAGAACCCGCATCCCCTCCAGGTCCACGAGCTGGGCGAGCGTCCGGGCCACGGCCTCGCCCGTATACTCCGACGGCACCAGATCCGGTCGCAGCCCCCGCCGCGACAGCGCCTCCGCCGTCGCCGGCCCGATGGCGGCCACCCGCACCCCCGCCAAGGCCCGGACGTCGCGCCCCTGGTCGGCCAGGGCGTCGAGCAGTGCCGCCGCGCCGTTGACGCTTGTGATGATGATCCAATCGAACCGGTCTCGGGCGTCGGCGGCAGCCTCGGCCAGCGCATCGCCGTCGGCGGCCGGCTCGATGCGAATCGTCGGCGCCAGCACTACCTCCGCCCCGAGGCCCTCCAGCCGCGCCGCAAACGCGTCGGCCTGCCCGCGCGGCCGGGTGACCACGATGCGGCGGCCGAAGAGCGGCCGGCGCTCCATCCACGCGATCTCGCTCCGCAGCCCCGCCGCCGGGCCGACCACGATAACCGCCGGCGGCGCGAGGCCCGCTTCCTCGACGAGTGCCGGCAGGCCCTGGAGCGGTCCCGTGACCGTCCGCTGGCGCGGCGTCGTCCCCTCCTGGATGGCCGCGGCCGGCGTCTCCGGGGCGAGGCCGTGCTCCACCAAGTACCGCGCAATCGCCGGCAACGTCCCGACGCCCATGTAGAAGATGAGCGTGCCGCCCGTACGGACGAGGGCCCCCCAGTCGAGAGCGGAGTCCTCGCGGTCGTCGGCCTCGTGCCCCGTCACGAGCGTGACGGCCGAGGCGCAGGACCGGTCCGTTGCCGGGATGCCCGCGCACGCCGCCGCCGCCAGGCCTGCCGTCACGCCCGGCACCACCTCGAAGGGCACCCCGGCCTCGGCGAGGGCCCGGGCCTCCTCCCCGCCGCGCCCGAAGACGAACGGGTCGCCTCCCTTCAGGCGCACGACGGCTTTGCCCTCACGGGCCTTCTCGATGAGCAGGGCGTTGATGGCGTCCTGGCCGAGGCTGTACCGGCCGGCCCGCTTGCCGACGTACAGGCGCTGCGCCTCCGGCGGGGCATGGTCCAGGAGCCGCGGGGCGATGAGCGCGTCATAGACGACCACGTCCGCCCGGGCGAGGGCGTCGCGCCCGCGGAGCGTCAGGAGCCCCGGGTCGCCCGGCCCGCCGCCCACGAGGATCACGGTTCCGTTCACGCATCGTCCTCCTCGCCGGGGTCCGGCCCGTCGGGCTGTCGGGCGTCGAGGTCGAAGATGCGGCGGATGGCGTCGGCTCGCTCCATGGCGCGGCTGAGGGCGGCTTCCTCGTCGGCGCCGCGCAGAAACGCCAGCGGCTTGTGCAGCAGCCGCTTCACGAGGTGCTGTGTGAACGCGTCGAGGTGCTCGCGGTCGGCGTCGGCGAACTCGCGGGCATGCTGCCGCACCTCGTCCGCCCGCAGCCGCTCGACGTGCGCCAGCAGCTCGCGCACCGTCGGCACCGCCCCGCGCGAGGCCGTCCACCGCGCCAGGGCCGCCGCCTCGTCCTCGACGATGGCCTCGGCGCGCGGCACCTCCGCCCGGCGGGCTTCCAGGTTTCGTTCGACAAGCCGGTCGAGATCGTCCAGCGTGTAAAGGAACACGTTGGGCAGTTCGGAGGCCGCCGGTTCGACATCGCGGGGCACCGCAAGGTCCAGCACCACGAGGGAGCGGTCCGACCGGCCGAGCGCCGCCGCCAGGGCGGCCTTCGTCAGCACCGGGGCCTCGGCGCCCGTCGAGCAGCAAACGAGGTCGGCCTCGGCCGCCGCCTCGGCCAGCGCGTCGTATGGCCGCACCGTCGCGGTCACCCCCTCCGGCACAGCGGGCGTCTTGGCCTCCTCCGGCGCGCATGCCTCGCCGCGAGGCGCGAGCACCGAGGCCACGAGGGCCTCGGCCCGCTCCGGGGTGCGGTTCGTCACCAGCAGCCGCGTCGCTTCGGCGGCCAGGAGCGTCCGGGCCGCGTCTGCCGCCGCCTCGCCCGCCCCGACCAGGAGGACCGTTCGCTCCGCAAGGCTGCCGAAGACCTGGCCGGCCAGGTCGACCGCCGCCCGCGCCACGCTGGACGCCCCTCGCCCGAGGTCGGTCTCCGTGCGGACGCGTTTGCCGGCCCGGAACGCGGCATGGAAGAGCCGGTTCGTCAGGAGCCGCGTCGTCCGGGCCTCGACCGCCAGGCGGAAGGCCCGCTTGACCTGGCCGAGGATCTCGTTCTCGCCGACGATCTGCGAGTCGAGCGACGCCGCCACGCGCAGCAGATGCCGCACGGCCGCCGACCCGTCGTGGCGGTAGACCACGGCCGGGTCCAGCTCTGGCGGCGGGGCGTCCTTCGCCTGCCCGACGGCCGCCAGGAACAGTCCGGGGAGGTCCGCTTCGGCGGGGGCGACCGCGTAGAGTTCGGTCCGGTTGCAGGTATCGAGGACGACGGCCTCTTCGACGGCGCGGCCAGCCCTGAGGGCGCGCAGGACGCGCCCCGTGAGCTCGCCCGGGACGGCGACGCGTTCGCGCACGGCCACCGGCGCGGTTCGGTGGCTGACGCCGATGACGCTGAGCTTTCGAAGCATCCGGCCCCGTCCCCTTACGGCAGTACGCCGCTCGCCACCAGCACCACGAGCATCAGCACGAGCCCCGCGACCGCCAGCTTCGCCAGCCGCGCGGTCCGCCACCGGCCCAGCCACCGTCCCGCCAGCGCCGCCGCGTAAACCAGCCAGGCCGCTGATCCGACGACGATCTTCACGAGCAGCTTCGGGCTCATCGCGGCCGCCTGTCCCGTGAGCAGCGGCCCGGCGGCGATCGTCACCGTCAGCAAGACGAACCCCGTGACCATGGCGTGCCGCGTCAGCCGCCCCAACGGTTCCAGCGGCGGCAGGCGGTCGAAGAGCATCCCGAACCGGTGGCCGCGCAGCTCCCGGCGCATCCCCAGGTACAGCGTCCCATACAGGCCCGCGAACCCCGCTGCCACGTACGCCAGCAACGCCGGCAGCACGTGGACCTGGCCCCAGCCCTGTTCGGCGGCGCCGGTGTCGGCCGCCGCCGCGCCCGCCAGGGCCAGCGACGAGGTGTACTGCAGCAGGAACGCGGCCCCCAGCACGAACAGGCCCGTCCGCCGGTCGCGTGTCAGGGCCTCCAGCCCCGCATAGACGGCCGTCATGGCCAGGGCCAGGCCGGAGGCCACCTCGGCGCTCGTCGCGAGCGGCACCCGCCCCCACGCCCAGCCCCGAAGGCCCACCAGCAGGCCGTGGGCAAGGAGCACGAGCAGCAGCTCCGGACTTCGCCCCACGGTCCGCCGCCGCAGAAAGAACGTGACGGCGTACCCCGCGGCCAGCCCCAGGTACACGAGCGGCACCAGGGCGTTCAGGGCACCGAGCAGCACCGCCAGGGGTCGGTCCATGGCCGGTCTCCGCCCCCGCCGGGGCGTCATGCCGCGGCGCGGGGCCCGGGCATTCTAGCAGAGATGCCTCGGGGCCGCGACAGATACGTCGGGTTGAGCCCGCCTCGGGCCCGGACGGTGCGCCGGAACCGGTCCGCGAGCCGCTTGCCCCCCGCGTTGCCCCGCATTACAATGCCGCTTCCGCGCCGGGGCGGCACGCGGCGCGGGAGTGGGGATGGGGTGTCGCGACCGACCACAGCCGCAAGGGGAGTCCATGGCCCGCAGGAAGAAGACGCAGCGCGCACACGAGCTCCGCACCTCGGCCGCCACGGCCGGCAAGGTCCCGGCGTGGCCGGCCCGGCCCGACACGTTCGGCCGGTACGGCCGCTTTGCCGAGGACGGCCGCTCCTTCATCGTCACCGATCCCAACCTGCCGCGCCCCTGGATGAACGTCCTCTCCAACGGCACGTGGGGCGCCCTGTGCTCGCACTTGGGCGGCGGGTACAGCTTTTACGAGGACCCGAAGCTGCGGCGGATCACGCGGTGGCACGTCGACGGCGTCCCGCGCGAGACCGTCGGCCGGTTCGTCTACGTCCGCGACGACACGTCCCGCGTGTGGTGGTGCGCGAACGGCTATCCGCCGACGCGTCCGCTCGACGCCTGGGAATGCCGCCACGGTCTCGGCTACACGACCGTCGCCTCCGAGCACGAGGGCATCGCGACCGAGGTCACGTACTTCGTCCCCGTCGAGGACTCGTGCGAGCTCTGGCTCGTGACGGTCGAGAACGCGACGAAGCGCACGCGGCGCCTGTCGCTGTTCGAGTACGTCGAGTTCGGCCTCGGCAACTACAAGGAAGAGGCCACCTGGCGCGAGTTCTACATCCTGTTCAACCGGACCCGCGTCGCCAAGGACGTCATCTACGCCACCAGCACCCAGTGGGTGAAGTACGACCAAGCCTGGCAGAGCGTCGGCGCCGAGGGCAACAACATCCCGCTGGACGTCCAGGCCGTCTTCGCCTCCAGCCGCAAGCCCGCCGGCTGCGAGACCGACCGCTACGCCTTCGTCGGCCGCTACCGTGACATGGCCGACCCGGCGGCGGTGGCGGACGGCGGCGACCTGGACGGCTGGGACGAGGTCGAGGGCCGCGACGCCTGCGGCGCGATGCAGCACAAGCTGACGCTGAAGCCGGGCCAGAAGCAGACCTTCGTCATGCTCCTGGGGGCCGTGCCGCGCGACGCCGCCGACGCCGCCGCCCTCACCGATAAGTACCTGACGGTCGCGAAGGCCCGGGCCGCCCTCAAGGCCCGCGTTGCCTGGTGGGACGAGGTGCTCGGGTCGCCCGTCATCGAGACCCCGGACGCTGACCTCAACCGCTGGTGCAACGTCTGGCTCCGGTACCAGGCCGGGAACCTCGCGTGGTGGTCGCGGAACGTGGGCTACTGCTATATGGGCATCTACGGTTACGGCACCCGCGACGAGTGCCAGGACCTGATTGCCCATCTCCCGAGCGACCCTGACCACGTCCGCCACTACATCCTCACGCGGCTCGCCGTGTGGATGTACGAGGATGGCCGCGTCGTCCACTCCTCCAGCCAGACCACCCAGGCCGGGGACTTCACCAACCACAGCGACGACCCCGTCAACCTCATGTTCATCGTCTCGAAGTACGTCCGCGAGACCGGCGACGTCGGCATCCTGGACGAGCCCGTCCCGTACTACGAGTCCGGCGGCAAGACGGGGTCGCTGTACGAGCACTGCATGAAGGGGTGGCGGCGGCTGTTCAGCCAGGTGTCGGAGCGCGGCCTGCCGCTGATGCTCTCGGCCGACTGGAACGACGCCCTCGACCAGGCCGGCCACGGCCTGAAGGGCGAGTCGCACATGCTCCCCGGCTGGGCCTGCGCCATCCTCCGCATGTTCATTCCCATCGCCCGCCGCCACGGACAGACGAAGGACGCCGACTGGCTCCAGCAGCGCTACGACGGCCTCGTCGAGGCCATGAACCGCCATGCCTGGGACGGCAAGTGGTACACGCGCGGCACGGCGGACGACGGCACCGTCCTCGGCTCCAGCCGGGCTGAGGAAGGCAAAATCTGGGCCAACCCGCAGTCCTGGTCCATCCTGGGCGGCATCGCCGATGAGGAGCGCACCCGGACCAGCCTCCAGTCCATGGACCGGTACCTGACCGTCTCGAAGGGCAGCCTCACCTTCTGGCCCGCCTTCACCGAGCCGGACCCGCACTACGGCGTCATCAGCCGCTTCGCCCCCGGCACCAAGGAGAACGGGGCCGTCTTCTCGCACAACCTGATGTGGCGGCTCATGGCCGAGACCTATTGCGGGCGCGGCGACATCGCGTGGGGGCTCCTCAAGAGCAACCTGCCGACCACCCTGGCCGCCGAGGACCCCGACCTTTACAAGGTCGAACCCTATGTCCAGCGCCAGTACACCTACGCCCCCATGAGCCAATGCTACGGCGAGGGGTCCCACTCCTGGGCCACCGGCGCCGCCATGTGGAACTGGCATGTGGTCCTGGAGGGCTTCATGGGGATTCAGCCGGACCTGGACGGCCTGCGGATCGACCCGTGCTTCCCGACCGAGTGGAAAAAGGGCCGGGTCCTCCGCCGCTGGCGCGGCGCCGAGTACGAGATCCTCATCCACAACCCCGACGGCGTCGAGAAGGGCGTCCGCGAGATCAAGCTCGACGGCCAGGTCCTGGACCGCAGCCTTGTGCCCGTGCCCGCGACGAAGGGCGAGCGGCACACGGTCGAGGTCACCATGGGGTAGGGCGGGGCGTCAGTTGGCGGCTTCGGCCGGGGATTCGTACGGGTTCTCGCGCTCCGCCAAGACGGCCGCGGCCTCCGGCGGGATGATCCCGTTCGGATAGTCCTCGATTTGCTTGACCTGGTCGCCGGCGAGGCGCAGCAGGTAGACGTGCATGCCCGGCTGGCGGCCCGGCCGCCCGGCCGCCAGCACCCACACGTCCTTCTCGTAGTCCGCTTTCGTCGGCCGCACCGCCGTCCAGACGAGCTTGACGTCTTTGGGCGGCTCGGCGTCCTCGATCTCTGCGAAGGCCTTCGCCCGGGGCATGAACGTTTCCAGGTCCGCCCCGTACCAGCTGAACCGGTCGAGCAGGTAGGCGTTGCCGTGCGGCCCGCCGGTGCGGACACAGGCGAGGCCGGAGGCGGCGGCCGCGAGGCAGGCCAGGGCGAGGCACGTGCGGCGCATGAGCGGCTCCTTTCGGCGGGTCGCTCCGCCGGCGCGGCACCCTACCGCGCGGCAGGCGACAGGGCAAGCGTGCGTGCGCCGGTGATTTCCGTTGCTGCCGCCGACCGATGCCGGTAGAGTTTCGGCACCGGACTTCTCATGGAAGGGGGCCTGAGATGTCTTCCCGCCGCCCGCTTGTCGCCTTCGTTTCACTTGCCCTTCTTGCGTGTTGCTGTGCCGCCGGCGCCGGTGCCGACAAGGACGCCTGGCGCCCGCCGCGCATCGTGCGCGTCGAGGGGGTGAAAGGTGTCCGGACCTTGTTCCCCGCGGCCTTTTTCGGTCTCTCGGGAAGGTGGGAGCTCGTTGAGCGAGGCGAATCCCCCATGAAGTGCACCGCGGAGGTGGCTTTTGCACTCGTACGCCCCGGGGACATACTTGTCCTGGCTGGACGGGGTCCGCTCCTGTACCGGCGGACGGATGGCACACACCTGTCAGCCGTCGAAGGGGACGACCGGGACGACCGGGACGGCCTGATGCGGCTGGCGGGGCAGGTGGTGATGGTGGAACTCTGCAAGAAGGCCGCATGCCGTTGGCTGACCGAGGCGCCAGAGTCGGACCTGAAGGCCGTGCGCACGGTGCTTGTGGCGTTGCCCGACCCGGGGAAGGTGGACGATGAGGCAAACAGGGCGGTAGCGGAGGCGGCAGCCGAGGCGGTCCGCGCCGCGGTCCGCAAGGGCCTGATGCGCCTGGCGAAGGTCAACCCCCACGTGGCCGTCGGGGCAACTGACCCTGAGGCTTTGGCCCAGGCGTTAGAGCTCCTAAACCCGAGCTACGTCGAAGCGTCGGCCGACCTGACGCCCGAAGACGTCGACCGGCTGGCTGCCGAACCGCGTCTTGAGACACTGACGACGCAGGCGGAGCGGCCCGGTATGTTTGAGCGTTTGGGCCGCCTCCAGAAGTTGCGTTCCCTCTTCATCATGTGTGATGACTGGGACTTCGAGAGGGCGCCCGCCCGTTTGCCGACGATGCCGAACCTTGAGCGTCTGGTGCTGGCTTCTGCCACCATGACCGACCTCGCGGCCGTCGGCGACCAGCCCGCCCTCCGGGAGCTTTCCCTCCTCGGCTGCAAAAGGCTGAGGGATATCCAGCGGGTCTCCGAGATGCCCGAGCTCCGTGCCCTGTGCCTGGCCGGATGCGAAGAGGTTAGAGACCTGGCGGCACTGGATTCCCTGCGGCACCTGACGTGGCTTTGGCTGCCGCCCGGGACGACGCAGGCCCAGTTCGACCACATCTGCCGGACCCACCCGGACCTGGTCCTCCTCCACGCCAGCCAGTGCGGGCACGTCGCGGACCTGTCCGCCGTCGAGGCCCTCGCGAAGCTCGAAGTTCTGACGGTCCCCATCACCGATTTCAGTCCGCTGGCGGAGCAACCGTCCCTCCGGCTCCTGGGGCTCCGCGACCCCGGCGAACTCCCCGGTGCCGACGCGACCGAGGGCGACCACGCGGCCAAGCGCCACGCCGAAACCCTCGTCCAGGTGATGAAGGCCAACCCGGACCTCGTGGTTACCGAGGAAGCCCCCATCTGCCTGGGTTCGGGCTGGATTCTGCTGCTCGTACCGGCGGCCGCCGGGGCCGGGTGGCTCGCCCGTCGGCGTCGGCGCGGCGGCGCCCCGTGACTGAGGCCGGGCCGCACATGCGGGGCCGGCGCAGTCTCCGCCTGAAGGCCGGCGCCGAGGCCGTCCTCGCCTCGGCCGGGATGGTGGCCTTCGCCGTGGGCGCAGCCCGGGGCGTCTCATGGTTGGCCGCGGCAGGGCTCGCGCTGCCGGTGGCTGCGTTCACCCTTTCCTTGCGGACCGAGCGGTCCGCGCTGGGCGTCCTCGGCCTCACGAACCCGCCGCGACGAACGTGGGGCTTCCTTCTCTGCGGCGCCGCCCTGGGCGGTGTCCTGGCGATTCTCCACCGCTGGGCCTGGGCCGACGATGCGGTACCGGGTTCGCTCAGGGGGTTCGCCTTCGTGGCAATGGCCGTCGGCGCCGCCGAAGAAGTCGTCTATCGCGGCTACGTGCAGGGCCGCGTCGGCGCCGCGCTGGGTCTGCCGCACGCCCGCGCGACCGCGACAAAGGCCACGGGGCGCCCGGGGCGATGGGCGGCGACGGCCGCGGCCATCGCGTTGGCTGCCGCGGCCCACGCGGCCTACAAGGCGGCCCTCTTCTCGAGCCCGCCACCGGGCGTGGCCATCGACATGGCGTATCTCGTGGTCTGGACCGTCGCCGGCGGCGTCGCTTTCGGGGTTCCGCGGTCGCTCGCGGCAAGCGCTTGGCCCGCGGTGCTCGCCCACGTGACCTTCGATCTCATCGTGTACGGCGACGCGGCGCAGGCGCCGTGGTGGGTCTGGCGGTGAGCCCCGACCGCCGCATCGCCGGTGTGAGGCTTGAGCCCGCGGCGACTGTCTGCTAGCATGGTCTGAGCGCCCCGGCCGAGCGCGGCCGGCGAGAGGCACCTCGGAGGATTGCCGCGTGGCAGAGACGAGCTTCGCCGACCGGTTCCGCGTCGAGCCCGGGTCTGCCGTGCGCCTGGCCGACCGCGACCCGCGCGACAATGCGGGCATCACGACCAAGAAGGAAGCAAAGAAGCGCCTGAAGGCGAGTCGCAAACGCCTTCAGGACCTCCAGGCGCTGCTCTATGCCGAGAACCGCCGGTCGATGCTCGTCGTCCTCCAGGCGATGGACGCCGGAGGCAAGGACGGCACCATCCGCCACGTCATGGGCCCGCTCAACCCCCAGGGGTGCCCCGTCAGCTCCTTCAAGGCCCCGACCGAAGAGGAACTCGCCCACGACTTCCTCTGGCGGGTCCACCGGCGCGTGCCGCGCCGCGGCGAAATCGGCATTTTCAACCGCTCGCACTACGAGGACGTCCTCATCGTCCGCGTCCACAACCTCGTGAAGCCCAAGGTGTGGAAGCCCCGGTACGATCGGATCAACGCCTTTGAGCGCGGCCTGGCCGCGGCCGGAACCCACATTCTCAAGTTCTTCCTCCACATCAGCCCTGAGGAGCAGCTCGAGCGGTTCCGCAAACGCCTCGACGATCCGGCGAAGCACTGGAAGGCCAACCCGCAGGACTTCGAGGAGCGGAAGCACTGGGACGACTACATGGCGGCCTACGAGGCGGCGCTCGAGCGGTGCAGCACCGACCACGCCCCGTGGTTCGTCATCCCGGCCGACCGGAAGTGGTTCCGGAACCTGGCCGTCTCGCAGATTCTCGTCGAGACCCTGGAGGGCCTCGGGATGACGTATCCGAAGGCGGCGTTCGACATCGCGAACCTGCGCCTCGAGTGACGCCGCCGCGCCGGGAGGGACCATGCCCACTGACGAGCCCGCGGGCGAGGTGGCCGGGACGATCGGGGCCATCGACATCGGCTCCAATGCCATCCGGATGGAGGTGGCTCAGGCCTTGGCCGACGGTCGTATCGAGACCCTCGAGCGGACCCAGCAGGCGGTCCACTTGGGCCAGGACTCGTTCGTCGAGGGCCGCCTCGGCCAGCCCACCATCAACGCCGCCGTCGCCGTCCTCCGCGACTACCGCCGCATCCTCGATACCTACGGCGTCACGACGGTCCGGGCGGTGGCGACGAGCGCTGTCCGCGAGGCCGCCAACGCCGACGCCTTCATCGACCGCGTCTACATGGCCACGGGCATCGACCTGGAGGTCATCGTCCCGAGCGAGGAGAGCCGCCTGACCGTCGGGGCCGTCCTGGCCGAGGTCGGCGACGACCACGAGCTCTGGCGGCGCGACGGGCTGATTGTCGACGTGGGCGGCGGGAGCACGCTGCTGACGTTCCTGCACCACGGCCAGATTGCCGCCTCCGGCAGCTACCGGCTCGGCTCCATCCGCCTCCAGGAGATGCTGCGCACCAGCCAGGAACCGGCGGACCGGGCGGCCGAGATGCTCCGCAACGCCGTGGCGACCACCGTGCCGCAGATCCGCGCCGCCATGCCGGTCAAGAAGGCCCGGACGCTGATCGCCCTCGGGGGCGACGCCCGCTTCACCGCCCGCCACATCGGCACGGCCGGCGGGACCAAGGCGTTCACCCGCGTCGAGCGGAAGGCCTTCGACGCGTTCGTCGAGGACTGTGCCGGCCACCCGGCCGAGGCCTTGGCCCGCCGCTACGGCCTCCCGTTTGCCGACGCCGAGACCCTCGTGGCGGCGCTGCTCGTCTACCAGGCCATCCTCCGGGCCACCCAGGCGAAGGACCTGCTCGTCTCGGAGGTCTCGATGCGCGATGGGCTGCTGCTGGAGCTCGCGCGCCAGGTGCGCGGCGAAAGCGACGACGTGCTCGCCGAGAGTGTTATCGAATCGGCGCGCGGCATCGGCGAGAAATACCGCCACGACGCGGCCCACGCCGAGCACGTCGCCGACCTGGCGGTGCGGGTCTTCGACGCCACTCAGGAGGAGCACCGCCTGAACGCCCGCAAGCGCCTGCTGCTGAAGGTGGCCGCGCTCCTCCATGACGTCGGCACCTTCATCAGCGCCCGGGCCCACCACAAGCACTCGTTCTACCTCGTGTCGAACGCCGAGGTCTTCGGCCTGCGCCAGGAAGAGCAGGCGATTGTCTCGCACGTGGCCCGGTACCACCGGCGCAGCCCGCCGAAACCCTCGCACACCGAGTACATGAGCCTGTCGCGCGAGACGCGCATGGTGGTGACGAAGCTGGCGGCCATTCTGCGCGTGGCGGACGCGCTGGACCGGGACCATTCGCAGCAGGTGCGCGACGTCCGTTTCGAACACCGCGCCGGCGCGTTCGTCATCCTCGTCCGCGGCGCGGGCGACCTCACGCTCGAACGCCGCGCCCTGGCCGCCAAGAGCGACCTCTTCACCGATATCTACGGCATGACGGTCCGCCTGGAGGAAACCGACCGCTAGGAGGAGTGCACCCGGACGATGGCTGAGCGCGACCTGACCGCCCCCGACCTGTTCGTCAACCGCGAGCTCTCGTGGCTCGAGTTCAACGACCGCGTGCTGCGCGAGGGGGGCGACCCCGACGTGCCGCTGCTGGAGCGCCTGAAGTTCCTCGCGATCGTCAGCTCGAACCTCGACGAGTTCTTTATGGTCCGCGTCGCGGGCCTGAAGCAGAAGGCGGAGGCCGGCCGCCGCAAGCCCGACCTCGCCGGCATGCCCCCCGCCGACCAGCTCGACGCCATCCGCGACCGCGTCCGATGCATGGTCGCCGACCAGGGCGAGGCCGTCGCGGAGGTGCTCCAGGCCCTGCGGCCGCACGGCCTGGTCGTCTCGAGCGTCGCGGAGGCCGCCCAGCCACCCTTCCAGGACTTCCTGGAGGACTACGTCGAGGCCGAGCTCGCCCCGACCGTGACGCCGCTGGCCGTCACGGAGATGGACCCGTGCCCCATCCTGCCGGGGCTGACGCTGTACGTCGTCCTCCGCTTCGCGCCGGAGCCCGGGCCCGACGGCACACCCCGCGAGCGGGCGGCCGTCATCCCCGTCCCGTCCGTGTTGCCGCGCTTCCTCGGCCTGCCGGACAAGGAGGTCGTGCGGCTGGTGCCGCTGGAGGACGTGCTGCTCGCCCACGCCGAGCGCTTCTTCCCAGGTGAGACGGTGGTGGCCAAGTCGGTCTTCCGCCTCACGCGCGACGCCGACGTCGCGGTCGAGGAAGAGGACGCCCGCGAACTCCTCGAGGCCATGGAGGCCGCCGTCCGCGCCCGCCGCCGGCGGGCCGTCGTCCGTCTCGAGGTGCCCGACGACATGGACCCCGAGCTGCTGGCGTGGCTGACGGGCTGGCTGGGCGCCGACGCCCGCGATGTGGTGCGTGTGCGCGGCCTGCTGGACGTGGCGGGGCTGATGAGCGTGGCCACGCGGCCGGGGTTCGACGACCTCAAGGTCGAGGAGTGGCCGCCGCTTCCCCCGCGCGACCTCCTCGGCGAGGACGACCTCTGGACCGCCCTGAAGCAGCGCGACGTCCTGCTCATTCACCCGTACGAGTCGTTCGAGCCGGTCCTGCAGATGGTCGACCAGGCGGCGGACGACCCCGAGGTTCTCGCCATCAAGCAGACGCTCTACCGGGTGAGCGGCAACTCGCCGATCATCGGCTCGCTGGCCCGCGCCGCGGAGAACGGCAAGCAGGTGACCGTGCTGGTGGAGCTCAAGGCCCGTTTCGACGAGGCCGAGAACGTCAACTGGGCCCGCCAGCTCGAAGACGCGGGCTGCTTTGTCGTCTACGGCATTGCCGGGTACAAGACCCACGCCAAGGCCCTGCTGGTCGTCCGCCGCGAGGGCCAGCGCATCCGGCGGTACGTCCACCTGGCCACGGGCAACTACAACGATAAGACCGCCCGCCTGTACTCCGACATCGGCCTGATGACGAGCGACCGCGACCTGACCGGCGACACCGCCGCTTTCTTCAACATCCTTACCGGCTACTCCGAGCCGGTCGGCTGGAGCCGCCTCACGGTCGCCCCGACCGGCCTGCGCGACAAGGTCCTCAGCCTGATCGACCGGGAGATCAAGGCCTCGACGCCTGACGACCCCGGCCTCATCATGGCCAAGCTCAACTCGCTCTACGACCGCGACATCGGCGCCGCCCTCTACCGCGCCAGCCGCGCCGGCGTCCGCGTCCGCCTGAACGTGCGCGGCATCTGCTGCCTGCGTCCGGGGGTGTCGGGCGTCAGCGAGAATCTCGAGGTCGTCTCCATCGTCGATCGCTTCCTGGAACACGCCCGCGTCTTCTACTTCCGCGGGGGCGGCCACGAGGAGGTGTACCTCTCCAGCGCCGACTGGATGGTCCGCAACCTCGACAAACGCCTGGAACTGATGTTCCCCGTCCAGCAGGAGGACCTGAAGCGGCGGCTCATCGCGTTCCTCGAGACCTGCTTCGCCGACAACGTCAAGGCCCGCCGCATCCTCTCCACCGGCGAGTCGGCCCGTGTCGTCGCCGACGGGCCGCGCGTCCGGGCCCAGCAGCGCTTCTACGAAGAGGCGAAGGCCGCGGCCGCGGCTGTCGATCGCCAGCCCTCCGAGTTCCGCCCGCTGACCCAGCCGGAGCAGCCCTGATCGCCCCGGGGCCCGTCTACCCCGCGTCCTTGCCGATACGCAGAATCGCCGCCCGCGGCCCGCCGGCCTCCTCGAACGCCCGGACCGCCTCCGCCAGCGGCGCGATGTGCACCGCGATGCCCCGGCGCGCCAGGTACGTCTCCGCCCCGCTCGTGAGCGTCGCGTCGGTGCCTTCGCCGAGGCCCACGACGACGAGGTGCGGCCCGCCCTTGCAGGCCTTCTGCAGTTCGCCTCGCGTGATCCGCGTCGGGTCGTCCTCGCCGGCCTTCTTCAGGACCTTCGCGCGGCGTTTCGTCTTGCCGTTTGCGCGGACGATGACGTCCTCGGTCCGCGTCTTGCCGCCGATCGTCACGCCGCCGCCTTCGTCCAGGGCGACCGCCGGTTCAGCTTCCGTCTTTGCGTCCGGTCCCTCGAAGGGCCGCCGCCCCACGGCCTGTTGGGCGAGGGCCACCGCCCCCAGGGCGACCGCGTCGTCGCCCAGCGACGCCACCAGCAGCCGTCCCCCGGGCCCCGTGCCGGGCAGGGGGTCGGCCTCGACCACCTCTTCCATGTAGGGCATCATGTAGAAGTCGCACGCCTCGATCACCCCGCCGCCCAGGACGATCACCTCCGGGTCCACCAAGTGCCGGATGTTCAGGCACGCGACGCCCAGCAGCCGGGCCGCGTCGCGCAGCACCTTGCGGACGAGGACGTCGTCAGCCTCCAACGCCCGCCGCAGAGCCCCGCTCTTGATCTGCGCCAGGTCCGGCCCGAGTTCGTCGGTCAGGCTCGTCCGCTTGCCCTCGGCGACGGCGTCGCGGATCGTCCGCTCGATGGCGGTGCGGCTGGCGAAGGCCTCCAGGCACCCCCGGTTGCCGCATCCGCACACCGGCCCGCCCTTGCGGATTTGCATGTGGCCGATCTCGCCGGCGGCCCCGCGGCAGCCGGTGACCAGGCGGTCGCCGATCACGAGGCCGCCGCCGACGCCTGTCCCGACGAAGATGCCGAAGACGCTCGAGGCCGCCCGCGCCGAACCCAGCCACTTCTCGCCCAGCGTCCCGCAGTTGACGTCGTTGCCCAGGGCCACCGGCACGCCCAGGGCGTCGCGCAGCAGCGGCACGATCTCCAGCCCCGTCAGGTTCATGTTGGGCGTCACGACGACCCGCCCCGCGGCCGCGTCCACCACCCCCGGCACGGCCAGCCCCGCTGCCGCCAGCCGGTCCGCCGGCGCGCCGCTCTTCTTCAGGGCCTTCTTCATCACGTCGAGGATCACGCCGGCCGTGTCCTCGGCCATGCCTTCCTTGGGGGTGGGCACGCGGCGGCGCTCCAGGACGCGGCCCGAGGCATGGGCCACGACCGCCTGGATCTTCGTGCCGCCCACGTCCACGCCCAGGTACACCTTGCCGCCCGTTGTCGTCGCCATGGGGTTCCCGTACTCCGGGGTTCGGTGCGCCGTGTCAGCTCTTGCGCGGCCGGCCCACGAGCCGCGCCACGCGTTTCCGGTTCCTGGCGGAGGTGAAGTCTTTCCAGAGGGCCGTCGCCCGTTTGACGCGGGCCCGCTTCCGCCGCGCAAGCGACCGGAGCAGGGCCGCCGCCTCCTCCGCCCCGCCGCTGCGCCGCGCCAGGTACGCCTCGATCCGCTCGCGGTACACGTCCGCGTCGTGGGCGTCGCCGAGCGCGTCCTGCATGGCCCTCATCGTCCGGGCCAGGTCCGCCAAGCCAGCCGGATAGACGTCCAGCAGGGCCTCGGCGGTGTAGCGGACGCGCTTGCAGCCGATCCGCAGGGCGTGGAGTTCGTCCGGCGACAGGCGCTGGAGTTTCCGCCCGTACCCGAGCACGCGCGCCAGCGCCCGCCTGAGCGCCCGCCGCCCCTCGCGCCACAGCGGCCGGTCCGCCCGCCGCCCGGGCACCAGGCCCCCGAGTGCCCCGACCGGCTCCTTGAGCGCCCGCGCCAGGTCCCGCGTCACCCCCCGGTACGCGTCCGAGTCCACGAGGGCGAGCACCCGGTCGTAGGCCGCGCGGCGCCGTCGCGCCACCGAGCGCTGGAGGCCCTTGAGGAGGGCCGCTTCGTCGTCGGGCGCCCGCGCCGCCTGCGCGTCGAGGAACGCCCGGAAGACGTCCTCGTCGCGGGCCTCGCCCAAAACGTCGGCCACCCGCTTGATCTCCGCCCGGAACCGCTCCACGTCGCCGTCCAGCGTCCGCCGGAACAGCCGCATGGCCGCGCGCAGCCGGCGCGTCGCCACCCGCATCTCGTGTACGACCTCGGGGTCGTCGCGGTAGGGCAGGGCGTAGGCCCGGCTCGTCAGCGTGGCGAGGTGGTCCTGGAAGACGCGGCGGGCGACCTCGGCCAGCGGCAGGTTCGGCGTCACGGCGGGCCGGGGCGGCCGCTCGCCGTTGCCCAGGACGCGGACCATCCGGACCGGCCGCGGGGCCAGGCGGCTGAACAGGTCCGCCTTCACCAGGGCCGCGCTCGCGTCCTCCCCGGCGGTCGGGCCGCCCGTGACAACGAGCTCGACCGTCTGGCCGTCGTCGGCGAGGCCCGCGATGCGCGTCGTCTGGGTGCGGCTGTGGTCGAGGCCGTCGGCGATGCGGAGCAGGGCGGCAATGCGGGCCGCCACCCCGAGCGCCGCCCCTTCCGGGTCTGCGCCCAGTGGCCTGAGCACCGGCCCGAGCCGGGCCCGCTTCGCGTGCAGGCCCACCGCCTCGGCCACGATCCGCCGCTGGGTCTTGTCGAGCGGCGGCAGGGGCAGGCTCTCCAGCCGCGCGCGGCCGCGGAGGTGGTGGTCCCGCTTGCCGTCGGCCTGGGCGATGTCGTGGAGCAGCGCCGCCGCCGCCACCAGACGCGCGCTCGTCTTCGTCAGGCCGTGCAGATGCCCGAGACGGGCGAAGAGCTCGCCCGAGAGGCGCGCGACGTGCTCGGCGTGAGCGCGGTCGATCCGGTACCGCTGGCACAGCAGGTCGAACGGGATGTCCGCACCGGGTCCGGCCACCCGACACCCTCCGGGACGCGAGACGTGCGCCAGTTCATGTTAGCACCCGGTGCGCCGCCGTGCAAATGTCCGAGGCATATCGCGGCTCCCCGTGTCGCGGCCGGCTTTGGTGAATGCCAAGCGCCGAGGCCCCGATTGGCCGATAGGGTTGGCAAGAGGGTTGCACGCGACCGGATTTGTGTGCATCATTCCTCGGACCGTGCGGACAGGACCAAAGGAGCCGACGTGGGTGCAGGACGAGCCCTTCAGGCGGTCGCCTTGGCGGCCGGGGTGCTGGCCCTGGCGGCCGGCCCCGCGGCCGCACGCGACGTCCAGGCCATCACCCGCCCGAGCGCGGACTTGGCCCTGGGGTTCACGCGCGGCGGGCGCGTGGCCGAGGTTTTGGTCAAGGAGGACGACCGCGTCGAGCCGGGCCGGCTCCTCGCGCGCCTCGACGACGAGGCCGAGCGGCTCCAGCTCGCCCAGGCCAGGGCCGCGGCCGAGGACGACACGCGGGTCTTGGCGGCCGAGGCGCAGCTGAAGCAGAAACGGGCCGACCTGAAACGCATCCAGTGGGCCCACGAGCAGGGCGCGGCCCCGCTCTGGGACGTCGAGCACGCCCGCCTGGATGTCGAGATCGGCGAGATGACCCTGGCCGTCACCCGCTTCGAGCACGAGCAGGAGAAACGCCGGTACGAGGAACTGAAGGCCGTCGTTGACCGCATGCGCCTCGTGAGTCCCGCCGCGGGCCGCGTTGAGCAGGTCTCCATCGAGGCCGGCGAGACGGCCGAGCCCATGAAGCCCGTGCTGCGGGTGGTCCGGATCGACCCGCTGTGGATCGAGGCGCCCGTGCCGCTGGCCGTGGCCACGCGCCTGAAGGCCGGCGACACCGTCCGCGTGACGTTCCAGGAGCCGGAGTCGCGCGGCACAACCACGGCCGAAGGCACCGTGACGCGGGTCTCGGCGGTCGCCGATGCCGCCAGCGACACGTTGACGGTCCGCGTGGAGGTGCCGAACCCGGCGGCCCGCCCGGCGGGCGAGACGGTCCGCGTGTCGGTGCCCGACGCATCGCCCTGAACCGCGGGCCGCGGCCCGCTTCGGACGCTTCGTCCTAACGAAAGGAAGCCCATGGCAGACGATGCCCCCACGCCGAACGACGTCCCCGAGCCGGTCGAGGAACAGGCCCGCCAGCAGACGGGCCAGCGCCAGGTCCGCATCCAGATCGACGAGCGCGACATGGCCACCTGCTACGCCAACGCGTTCCGCACCAACGCCACCGCCGAGGAGGTGATCCTCGACTTCGGCCTGAACGTGGTGACGCCGGGCGGCCAGCAGGCCAACCAGCCGTCGATCACGTTCCGGATCGGCGAGCGCGTGATCCTGAACTACTACACGGCCAAGCGGCTGGCCCTGACCCTGGGCCAGCTCATCCGCCGCCACGAGCAGGCCTTCGGCGAGTTGGAACTGGACGTGGCCAAGCGCCGGACCGACGGCGGGGCCTGACCCGCCGCCCCGGCAGGACCGCCCCATGGCGCCCGAGCCCAGCGACGTCCGCGAGCCCCTGGCCGCCCCGGCGGCGGGGGCGTCGGCGGCCGACCTGATGGACCGCCTGGCCCGGTTCGAGGGCCCGCCCGAGGTCTTTCTGCGCGAGCTGCTGGCCACGCAGTGCGCCCTCGCCCCCGCCGAGGCGGGCGCGGTCTTTCGCGTCGGCGCGGAGGGCCGGATCGAGGTTCTGACCATCCATCCCGCGCCGGAGGCCGACGGCGGCGCGCCCCCGTGGCTGGCCGAGGCCCTCGAGGCCGCCAAGGCCGCCATCGCCGGCGGCGCGGCCGTCACGCGTTCGCTGCACCAGCCGGGGGACCTGTACGGCCAGCCCGCGCGGCAGCACGTGGTGGCAGTGCCGCTCAAGAGCGGCGCGGGCGTGCGCGGCGCAACCGCCTTCGTCGTCGATGCCGCCGGCGCGGCCCTGGAGGCGGCGCGCGACCGGCTGGAGCACACGCGCAGCCTGCTCGCGACGTACGAGGTGCGGCTGACGCTGGCGCGGCGTCAGGCGGACCTGGCGCGGCTGCAGGCGGCGGTGGAGACGCTGGCGGCGGTGAACGAGGCTCCGCGGTTCAAGGGGACCGCCATGGCCTTCGTCAACGAGGTGGCCGCCCGCTGGGGTGCCGACCAGGCCGCCCTCGGCTTCCTCCGGGGCCGCTACGTCCGCCTGGAGGCCCTCAGCCACACCGAGAAGTTCAGCCGCAAGATGGCCCACGTCCAGGCCCTGGAGGCGGCCATGGAAGAGTGCCTCGACCAGGACGTCGAGGTCCTCCAGCCCGCGCCGCGCGGTGCCACCTGTGTCAGCCGCGCCGCCGCCGAGCTCGCCCGGCGCCATGGCCCGATGACGGTCGTCAGCCTGCCGGTGCGGCACGCCGGGGAGACGGTGGCGGTGGTGACGGTCGAGCGGCCGGCCGAGGCGTTCTTCGAGGCCAACGAGGTCGAGACGCTCCGCCTCGCGTGCGACCTGTGCGCCGCGCGCCTCGCGGAGCGCCACGAGGCCGACCGGTGGGTCGGCGCCCGCGCGGCCTCGGGCGTCGCGAAGGGCGCGGGGTCCATCCTCGGCCCGGAGCACGCGTGGCTGAAGCTCGGCGCCATCGCGGTGCTGGCGGCCGCGTGCTTCCTCGTCTTCGCTAAGGGCACCTACCGCGTCGAGGCCCCGTTCGTCCTGGAGGCCGTCGAGCAGCAGGTCATCCCGGCGCCCTTCGAAGGCTTCCTGAAGACCGTCGAGGTCCAGCCCGGCGACGTGGTCGAGGCGGGGACCACCGTTCTCGGCACGCTCCGGACGGCGGAGCTCCGCCTGGAGCTCGCCTCCCTCAAGGCCGAGCGCGTCGGCTACGAGAAACAGGCCGCCGCCGCCCTCGACCAAGGCAAGACCGTCGAGGCCCAGATGGCCGAGGCGCAGATGGCGAAGCTCGACGCCGAGAGCCGCATCCTGGAGCACCGGCTGGACCAGGCCGTGCTGACCTCGCCGCTCGCCGGCCGCGTCGTCAGCGGCGACATCCGCAGCCGCGTCGGCGGCCCCGTCACGCGCGAGGACGTGCTCTTCGAGGTTGCCCCGGTCGAGGCGCTGCGGGCGCGGCTCAAGATTCCGGAGGAGGCGATCGCCGATGTCGAGGCGCTCCAGGAAGGCGAGCTCGCGACCGTCGCCGGCCCGGCCGACCGCGTCCCGTTCACCATCGAGCGGATCACGCCAGTGGCCGAGGTGGTCGACGGCGAGAACGTTTTCGAGGCCGAGGCCCGCCTCGGCGAGGTCCGCCCCGGCATGCGCCCGGGGATGGAGGGCATCGCCAAGATCGAGGTCGGCCGCCGCCCGTACGTCTGGATCTGGACGCGCCGGCTCGTGAACTGGGTCCGCATGAAGCTCTGGGTCTGACGCCTGTCGCGCCTCCGGAGACCGGCCGCCCGCGCGCGGCCGCGGTGAGACCATGCCCGTCGACCGTCCGACGTTCAGCGAATCCTGGTACCGGGTGGCGGCCCTGAAGCCGCGCCTCCGGCCCGCGGTCCAGATTCACCGCCAGCACTTCCGCGGCCAGACGTGGTACGTCGTCCAGGACCCGGCCACGAACGAGTTCTCGCGCCTTAACGTGGCCGCCTACCATTTCGTGGGCATGCTGGACGGGCGGCGGACGGTGGCCGAGGTCTGGCAGGCGTGCAACGAGACGCTCGGAGACGACGCCCCCACTCAGGGCGAGGCCATCCAGCTGCTCGGCCAGCTCTACACGATGAACCTGCTCAAGGGAGACCTGCCGCCCGACGCCGAGGGCCTCTTCCAGCGGTACCGCAAACGCGTCCGCCGCGAGGTCCAGAGCTACGCGATGAACTTCCTGTTCATCCGCATCCCGCTCTTCGACCCGGACCGCATCCTCGACCGCTGGGTCTGGCTCTTCGGGCGCATGTTCACCTGGTACGGCCTGGCGGTGTGGCTCGCGCTGATGGCGGCCGCGTTCTACGCGCTGGCGGGGCGGTTCGGCGCCCTGGCGGACCGGGGCTCGGGCATCCTCGACGCCGAGAACCTGCCGCTCCTCTATGTCGCCCTCGTCCTGGTGAAGGTCTGCCACGAGTTCGGCCACGCCTTTGCCTGCAAGAAGTTCGGCCGCACCACCGGCACGGGCGGCGAGGTCCACACGATGGGCGTCATGTTCCTCGTCTTCACGCCGCTGCCCTACGTCGACGCCTCCAGCGCCTACGCCTTCCGCAACAAGTGGCAGCGGGTCATCGTCAACGCCTCCGGCATGTACGTGGAACTGGGCGTGGCGGCCTTGGCGGCCCTGGTGTACGCGAACACGGGCCAGGGCCACCCCGTCCACGCCATCGCCTACAACATGATGTTCATCGCGAGCGTCTCGTCGCTGCTCTTCAACGGCAACCCGCTCCTGCGCTACGACGGCTACTACATCCTCTCGGACCTGACCGAGATCGCGAACCTCGCCCCGCGCAGCCGCCAGTACCTCTACTACCTCGTCAAGCGCTACGCCTGGGGCGTCCGCCGCGCCCGCAGCCCCGCCCACACGCGCGGCGAACGGGCATGGATGCTCTTCTACGTCGTCGCCTCGACCGCCTACCGCGTCCTCGTCTGCGTGGGCATCTTCTTCTTCGTGGCGAACAAGTTCTTCACCCTGGGCGTCGTGCTGGCCGTCGGGGCGGTCGTCGCGTGGCTGGTCGTCCCGCTCGGCAAGTTCGTCCGCTACCTGGCCACCTCGAACGAACTCGCCCGCGTCCGGGCCAGGGCGGTCGCCACGACCGTCGCCTTTGCGGCCGCGCTGGTCGTTGCCGTCGGCCTGATCCCCGCGCCGGACCGGTGCCGCCTCGACGGCGTGGTCGAGCCGGACGAGCCGGCCGTCGTCTTCACCGGCGCGCCGGGGTTTCTGCGGGCGGCCCTGCCGTCGGGCCGCGAGGTCACGCCCGAGGGCGAGCCGCTGATCGTGCTGGCGAACCCGGAGCTCGGCTACCGCCTCCAGGCCCTGGAGGCCGATCGCGCGCGGCACCTTGCCCGCCGCCGCCAGGCGATGACCGAGCACCCCGCCTCCGTCCAGATCGTCGACGAGCAGATCGCCGCCCTCGACGATCAGATTGCCGAGGTCCGCGAGCGGCTGGCGGCCCTGGAGGTCCGGGCGCCCGTCGCCGGCACATGGGTGGCGCCCGAGGCGGAGCGCCGCCGCGGGACGTTCCTGGAGCGCGGGCAGCACGTGGGCCTCGTGGTGCCGCTGGAGCGGCTGCGCATCCACGCCACCGCCGGCCAGGACATTGCCGCCCTCATCATCAACGAGGGCCGCGCCGCCGTCGAGGTCCGCGTCAAGGGACGCCCGGACCTGGCGTACCGGGCCGAGATCGAAGAGATCTTTCCCGCGGGCAGCGAGATGCTCCCCTCGGCGGCCCTCGGGTACGCCGCCGGCGGCCGCATGCCCGTCCGGCCGGACGACCCCGAAGGTATGCGGGCGGCCGAGCCGTTCTTCGACGTGCTGCTCCGGCCGGAGGCCGAGGCCATTGAACGCCTCCGCCCGGGCCAGGTGGTCGTTGTCCGCGTCGACCTCGAGACCAAGCCGCTGTACCGGCGGTGGAAGCGGCAGCTCCTGCAGCTCGTCATGCGGAGGCTCCGTGGGTAGTGCCGAGGACATCCCGAGCACGATGTGGCGCGTGCTCGCGCGCGGAGCCGGCCGCAAGGACCTGCCGAAGGGCCTCGATGCCGCCTGGGACCGGGCCGTCGGCGTCCTCGGCAAGGCCGTGCCCCGTCGCGGTCGCATTCTGCGCCGCGCCGCCCGCATCGTCGCCCTGGAAATGGAGTTCCGCGACTTGACCGACGCCCGCCTCCGCGAGGCCGCCGAGGACCTCCGGGCCGTCTTCCGCCGCGGACGCGAATCCGCCGCCCACGTCGACCGAGGTTTCGCCCTCGTCCGCGAGGTGGCCGCGCGCCAACTCGGCGAGCGCCCCTATCCGGAACAGGTGGCCGCCGGCCTCGCCCTGGAGGGCGGGTGCGTGGCCGAACTCGCCACCGGCGAGGGCAAGACCCTGGCGGCCACGCTCCCGGCGACGCTCGCGGGCTGGCGCGGCCGGGGGTGCCACGTCGTCACGTTCAACGATTACCTGGCGGAGCGCGACGCCGCCTGGATGCGGACCGTCTACGCCTTCTGCGGTGTGCGGGCGGCCCACATCGACCAGGAGATGACGGCCCCGGACCGCCGCGACGCCTATTTGGCCGACGTCACCTACGTGACGAACAAGGAGGTGGCCGCCGACTTGCTGCGCGACCGCCTTGCCCTCGGCCGCATCCAGAGCCTCCCCTCGGCCCTCGTGCGAACGATCGTCAGTGGCCGAGACCAGGGCATCGACCGGCTGGTGCAGCGCGGCCTGGAGACGGCCATCGTCGACGAGTGCGACTCGATCCTCATCGACGAGGCCGTCACGCCCCTGATCATTTCCGGCGACGCCCCGAACCCCGAACAGGTCGAGGCCTTCAAGGAGGCCGCCCGCCTTGCCGCCGACCTGGAGCCCGGCCGCGACTACCGCCTGACCGACCGGTACAAGGAGGTCGACCTGACCCCGGCCGGGCGGCGGCGCCTGGCAGCGCTGGCGGCGCCCCTCGGGGGCCTCTGGGCGGGGGCGCGGCGGCGCGAGGAACTGGTCGTCCAGGCCCTGACGGCCCGGGCCTACTTCCTCCGCGACAAACAGTACGTCCTCCAGGAGGACGGCGTCGTCATCGTCGACGAGTTCACCGGGCGCCTCATGCCCGACCGGACCTGGCGCGACGGCCTCCACCAGGCCATCGAGGCCAAGGAAGACGTGACCGTCAACCCGCCGAAGGACACATACGCCCGCGTCAGCTTCCAGCGGTTCTTCCGCCAATACCGCCGCCTTGCGGGTATGACCGGCACCGCCGCCGAGGCCTGGCTCGAGTTCTGGACCATCTACCACCTGCCGACGGTGGTCATTCCGACGCACAAGCCGTGCATCCGCGAGGCGCGGCGGGACTGGGTCTTCACGACCCAGGCCGCCAAGTGGGCCACCGTCGCCGCCGAGGTCCGCCGCCTCCACGAAGCCGGGCGGCCCGTGCTCGTCGGCACGCGGAGCGTCCAGGCGAGCGAGCACCTCAGCCGCCTCCTGGCCGAGGCCGGCCTCGACCACCAGGTCCTGAACGCCGTCCGCCATCGCGAGGAGGCCCAGGTCGTCGCCGGCGCCGGCCAGGCCGGCCGCGTGACCGTCGCGACGAACATGGCCGGGCGCGGCACCGACATCAAGCTCGGGCCGGGCGTGGCCGAGGCGGGGGGCCTGGCTGTCCTCGCCACCGAGCGCCACGAGGCCCGACGCATCGACCGCCAGCTCTTCGGTCGCGCCGCACGCCAGGGCGACCCCGGCTCCGCCCGCGCGTTCGTCAGCCTGGAGGACGAGTTGGCGGTGCGGCACGCGCCGCGGCTCGCCCGTGCGCTGGCCGCGCGCCACCCGGGCGACCGCGAGATCCGCTCGCCTCTGGCCCGCGGGTTGTTCGACCTGGCCCAGCGCCGGGCCCAGCGGTCGGCCCTGCGCCAGCGGCAGGGCGTCCTTCGGACCGACGACTGGCTGGACGAGCAGCTCGGGTTCGCCGGGCGCGAAACCTGAAGCACGCCCCCCGCCACGCCCGATAACCATGGAGAGGGCCGGCCCGCGCGCCGGCCGACGCGAGACCCGGGCCGCACCGCCCGGACCAGGAGGGGAGAGCCGTATGCCGCCACAACGCCCGCCCGGCCGCGCCGACCGTTCGGTCTCGCCCTGGCGGGGGGGCGCCTGCCTGCTGGCCGTCGCCCTGGCGGCCGCGGCCGCCGGGTGTCCCGGCCCGCAAAACCGCGCCGGCGACGAGGCCGCCCGGCTCCTGGAGCGGGCCTATGCCGGCGGGGGCGACGACCCCGCCGCGGCCGATGCCGCCCCGGCCGAGGAAGTCGAGGCGAACGCCGCGCCGCCGGACGCCGCCCTCGAGGTCCCGGCCCGCGTCCCGCCGCCGCCCGACCCGGCCGCGCCGCTGGAGGTCGACCTGCGCGAGAGCATCCGGTTGGCGCTGCTGGCGAACCACGACATTCAGATAGCCGGATACGACCCCCTGAAGGCCCGCGAAGACATTACCAAGGCCCGCGCGGCCTTCGACCCGGCCGCCTACCTGAACAACACCTTTGGCCGCAACGACCGCCCCATCGAGAGCACCCTTGACACCGGCCGCATTGCCGACGACACCCTCACCGAGGACACGTGGGCCCTCGAGGCCGGCGTCCGCCAGCCGCTGGGCGTGGGCGGCTCGTTCTCCCTCTACGAGTCCATGAGCTACCTCGACACCAACAGCACGCTGACCATTCCGAACCCGCAGTACCGGAGCGGCCTGACCGCCGAGTTCGACATGCCGCTCCTGCGCGGCTTCGGGTCGCTCGTCAACCTCGCGCCGATCCGCGTCGCGTGTCTCAACGAGGCCATCTCGATGGAGACCTTCCGCCAGAAGGTCCTCGACACCGTGGCCCAGGTGGCGGCCGAGTATTGGCGGCTGGTCCACGCGCGGGCCGTCGTCTCGGTCACGGGCGAGGTCCGGGCGCTCGCGCGCGAGGTGGTGCGGCGCGAGGAGGTCCGCCTCGACCGCGGCCTTTCGACGCCGCTCGACGTCGCGCGGGCCCGCTCGGCCCTCGCCCTTCGCGAGGCCGAGCATGTCCGCGAGGCAGCCGACGTCGAGGCCGCCGTCGACCGCCTGAAGCTCCTCCTCAACACCGACCGCGCGCGCCTGGACGAGGGGCGCGGCATCGTGCCGCTCGAGGGCCTCCGCCTCGGCGACGCCGAGGTCGACCGCGCCGAGGCCATCGCGGCGGCCCTCGGGCGGCGGCCGGACGTCGCGGGCGCCCGGCGCGTCATCGACGTCTACCGGATCCGCACCCGCGTCGCCGAGCACGAACGGTTGCCGCGCCTCGACGCCGTCCTTCGCTACACCATGAATGGTCTCGGCAACGACGCCGGCGCCTCGGTCGACATGCAACACCTCACCGACCCCGTCACGTGGTCGGCCGGCGTGGAGTTGGAGGTGCCGCTCGGCAACCGGGCCGCCGAGGCCGACTACCGCCAGAAGCGCCTCGAGTACGAGCAGGCGCTCATCGAGGCCGACCGGACGGTCGCCAAGGCCCTCCGCGAGGTCAACGACGCCGTCCGCATGGTCCGCGCCGCCCGGGCCGAGGCCGAGGCCACCGCCGTCGCCCGCATGGCCGCCGAGGTGACGGTGCGCGGCGAGGAGGCCCGGTACGAACTCGGCCAGGTCACGAACGAGGAGCTGCTCCGGGCCCAGGAGACCCTGGCCGCCGCCCGCAAGGATCACCTGCGGACGCGCCTGAACTACCAGCTCGCCCGCATCGAACTCGGCCGCGCGACCGCGACGCTCCTGGAGCAGGCGGGCATCGAGATTGCCGAGGCCGACCGCGCGGCGTGCGAGGGCGAACCGCCGGTACGGGCGCGGCTGATGGAGCGGCCGGTCGGGCCGTAGGCCCGCGGCCGGCGCGTCAGGCCTCGTCGCCTTCGAGCGCCTCGCCGACCTCTTCCCACTCCGCCAGAAGCGCCGCCAGGCGCGCCTGGGCGGCCTCGTACGCCTCGGTCAACCGCGTGACCGCCTCGACGTCGGCCGCCTCGCCCGCGGCGCTGATCGCGTCCATCCCGGCCGCCACCTCGGCTTCCGCCTCGTGGATCGCGTCCTCGAGCGCCGCGTGGCGGCGCTGGAGGCGCTGGCGGCGGTTGGCCTCGCGTTTGGCGCGGCGATAGTCGGCCTTGCGGTCGGCCTTCTCGGCTTGGGCGGCGCGGGCGTCGGCGGTCTCGGCCTCGGTCGTGCCCGCCCGCTGCTCGGCGCGCCACGCCAGGTAGTCTCCCCAGCCGCCCAGGATGACACGGACCGTGCCGGCGTCGAGGGCCCAGATGTGACTCGCCACGCCCTGGACCAGGTACCGGTCGTGCGTGACGAACAGGACCGTGCCCTCGAAGTCCGCCAGGGCCGCCTGGATGATCTCGGTCGAGGGGATGTCGAGGTGGTTCGTCGGCTCGTCCAGGAGCAGCAGGTTCGGCTCGCGGATGATCAGCCGCGCCAGACCCACGCGCCGCTGCTGGCCGCCGCTCAGCGTCCCGACCGGCCGCAGGGCGTCGTCGCCCGTCAGCAGCAGGCTCCCGAGCACCGCCCGGGCCTTCTCCGGCCGGGCCAGCGGCTCGGCGTCGAGCACCGCCTCCAGCGCCGTCTGCTCGCGCGGGAGGTCCGTCTGGGTCTGCGAGAGGTACCCGACGCGGACGTTCGCCCCGTGCCGCACGTGCCCCGCCACCGGCGGCAGGTCGCGGAGCAGCGTCCGCAGCAGGGCGGTCTTGCCGGTCCCGTTGGCCCCGACGATGGCCACCCGCTGGCCGCGCCCGACCTCCAGTCGCTCGGCCTCCAACAGGACGGCGCTGGCTTCGTAGCCGACGGCCAGGTCCTCGGCCGCCAGCGTCATGTCGCCGGTCCGCGCGCCCGCGTCGATGCGGAGGCGGATCGTGTCGTGCTCCTGAGGCCGCTCGACGGCCTCCTCGCGCAGGAACCGCTCCAGCCGCGTCCGCCGGCCGCGCGCCTCGGCCACCTTCTGGGCGGCGATGTTGCGGCGAATGAACGCCTCGGTCTCGCGGACGTGGGCCTGCTGGGCCCGCCAGACCTTCTCCCGCCGCTTCTGCCGCTCCGCCCGCTCCACCACGTACGCCGAGTACGAGCCCCGGTAGACCTCCACGCCGCCGAACGCCACCTCCCACGCCCGCCGCGTCACCCGGTCCAGGAAGTACCGGTCGTGCGAGACCACGAGCAGCGTCCCCGCGAAGTCCCCGAGCCATCGCTCCAGCCACTCGACGGCGTCCAGGTCCAGGTGGTTCGTCGGCTCGTCCAGGACGAGCAGGTCCGGCTGTTGCAGCAGCAGCCGCGCCATGTACAGGCGCGTCCGCTGGCCGCCCGAGAGCTTCGCGAGCGGCCGGTCCCACATCGGCTTCGGAAACGCCAGGCCCTCGAGCACCGCTTCGACCCGGCGGCGGTAGTCGTACGCCCCGCGGGTCTCGAGGTCGGCCAGGAGGCGGCCGTAGCGGTCGAGCAGGTCCGCGTCGTCCGGCCGCGCCGAGACGGCCTCGGCCAGCTCGTGCAGCCGCGCCTCGTCCCGCCGCACGTCGTCGAAGACCGCCAGGGCGGCTTCGTGGACCGTGGTGCCCTCCAGAGCGGGCGGCTCCTGGGGCAGGTACCCGACCCTCAGGTCCGCGCGGCCGCTGACGCGCCCGTCCGTCGGCCGTAGCTCCCCGCACAGGATGCGGAGCAGCGTCGTCTTGCCTTGGCCGTTCGGGCCGACGACGCCCACGCGGTCACCGTCGGCGATCGTCAGCGAGACCCCCTTCAGGACCTCCAGGTCGCCGTACGTATGCACCAGGTTGTCGGCTGTGAGCAGGGACATCCGCGCCTCGCCGGTCCGTGAGCGGCCCATTCAACCGGCCGGAGGCGACCAATGCAAGGGCCGGCGTGCCGCTTTGGCGAATACCGGCCGCGCCGGGCTCGGTTCCAAGGGCGCCGGCTATCGCGGGCGGGGCCGGTCACGGCTTCATTGGCACTTTGTCCCAGCCCTGCATCGCCTCGGTGAACTCGCGGACCGCGAAGACCCACACGATGGCCTTCTTCTTGTTGAAGTAGTCCCTATCGCGGAGGGTGCGGCGAAAGAGGTTGATCCGGGCCGGCGTCGCCCCGGAGCCCTTCGTGCCCAGCAGGTCGATCGCGATGCCCAGCTCGGCGGCGAGCTGGTCCGAGAGGCCCGCTCCCTTGGCGTGCAGTCGCCCCCCCGCGTGGAACACGAGCGTGTGGCTGTCGCCGAGGACCAGGACGGGGCTCTCGGCGTCCACCTTCACCGGGTCCAGGCCGAAGGGGCCCTTCGTGCCGACGTATCGGAGCTGGAGGGTCTCCGGCCCGGGTTTCGGCGTCCCGGCCGGCAGGTACTCGGCGAGGTCGCCGCGGATCTCCGTCGCCCGCCACTCGGTCTGCGTCTCCAGCGTCGGGGCGGCCTTGACATACGGCTTCATCTTCAGCTTCTCGGCAATCGCCTGGGCCGCCAGCACGCACGCGACGCCCGACCAGTGCGTGTCGGTCTTGCAGTAGACGGGGCCCTTGGCGTGGTCCTTGGCCTGGACGAGAACCGGGTTGAGAACGAGCGTTCCGACGCCGTGCTCCCCGAGCACCGTGAGGAACTCGGCCAGGTACGGGTCGGTGTACGCCAAGTCCTCGGGCGCCGCGTCGACGCCCGCCAGGGCCTTGCCGGCGTAAACGGCCGCCTTCGCCGGCACGGGCGCGACGATCAACTCGATGCCCAGCTTCTCGAGCTGCGTGCCAAAGTCGACGATCGCCGGCAGGGGGTCGGCCACCTCCGGCCGCGTGGCGCGGCTGGCTTGGGCCGCCTCCGGGCCCCAGAACTTCCCGGCCGTCAGGTACCGGAGCTCGGCCGCGAGGAACAACCACCCGTCGCGGCCGCCCACGGCCTGGGCCTTCTCCTGCTCGGCGGCAGCGAGCATCTTCGCGAAGCCCACCACCGTCCGCGTCATCCCGGGCGTATCGGGGACCTTGGGCACGGTGATGTCGGTGGCAGCGCAGGGCGCCGCCCCGACGAGGCACACGAGGAGCAGGGCGGCGAGGCCGGTGCCGGTCGGTCGCTGGGTCATGGGCGTCCTCTCGTTCGGGTCCCAAAGCGGGCTCACGGCTGCCCGCGGGCGAGCATCATAGCAGAGAGCCGCAGGCCGAGGCAAACCGCGACCCCCGCCGCCACCAGCCACACGGGCCACGTCCGGCGGCCGCCCGCCTCGGTCTGGCCGTCGGGCCGGACCGCGAGGATTTCGCCCCACGCCGGTTCCTGCATCCTCAGACGCATGTCGGCCAGTTCGCTTCGGTTGATCTGCTCCAGCTCCGGCGGGGTGTCCGCCCACGCCGTCAGCCGCAGCCGCACCCGGTCGCCCACGCGGAGCCGCGGCGCCTCCGTCCAGACGTTGTCGCGCATGCTCCAGACCTGGACGACCGCCTCGCCGCCGGCGGGCAGGTCCGCCCCCTCGGCAGCCACGTCCACCAGGTGCAGGTTCAGGATGTGGTCGCGGTAAGGCACGGTTCCCGGTCGCGGGGCGCCCGAGTTGGTCGCCACGGTCCCCATGACGACGAGCGTCCGACCGGGCTCCGGCGCGACGAAGTCGCGGGCGGGCGGGGCGCCCAGCTCCATCGGGAGCAGCGTCCAGTCGCCGACGGCCAGCTCGCGCGTGGCGAACTCCCAGACGACGACGCGTTTGCCCGCCAGCCGGTCCCGGCCGCGCGCGAGTTCCCGCGAAAGCATCTCGCGCGTGGCGTGGGCGCCGGCGTCGTTGCGGATGAGGCGGTCGACCGGCCTCCCCAGCGCCCGGGCGAGGTGCTCGACCAAGCCGGCGGACTCGCCCCAGCCCATCGCTCCGAGGCTGTAGATGTTGGCGAAACTGTCGCCGAGGACGAGCACGTCCGCCCCCGGGTCCGCCCGCCACAGGTCCCCGCTCGGGCCGGTCACGCGCCGGACGGTGACGGTCTCGCCCGGGAAGGCCGTCTGTCCCGGCGGCAGGTCCAGCAGGGCCGCGACGTCGCCCTCGCCGGTGACCGCGGCGGCCTCGACCTCCAGGCGCGGCGCCGGCCGCGCGGGCAAGTCCACGTGCGCCGCCAGGAACGCCGCCAGGGCCTCGGCGGTCCGCTCCATCGCCTCCGGCCGCCAGTGCGTGTCGGTGGCCAGGTACTTCGGGGCGGCGGCCTCGCGTTTCCGCTCGACAAGGAGCGGCGCCGGGTCGAAGACGAGCCCCCCCGCATCTCGCAGCGCCGCGATGAACGTGTCGTAGGACGGGTTGTGCACGGGTTCGGCCGTCCCCGCCATCGCCGCCGAGAACCGTTCCGGATGGACCGTCGGCTTGACCGGCGCGGGGACGACCACCAGCGGAATGCCCCGCGCAACCAACTGCTCGTGGAACTGGAGCACGGCCTTCAGCGGGTCGGGTTGCGGCGGATCGACGAACTCCGAGCCCTGCCCCGCGCGGCGGGCGAGCTGCACGGGGTCGAGAAACGGCTCCCCCGTGAGGGCGTCGATGCCCGGCCGGAAGAAGAGCCACCGCCCGCGCCCCACGTACGCGCTCTCGTTGCCCGAGCCGAGGTACGCCGCCAAGACGAGCTGGGCGGGCGGCCGAATCGCGGAGCCGATGACGGACGTGTCCTCCAGGTCGGCCTCGAACTCCGTGATGGCCTGGAGCATGACGGCGTTGCCGCGGAAGACCTTGCGTAAGGGGCCGCCGTCGGCGGCCGCCCCCGCCTCGACCGCCTCCGGCACGCGAAGGAAGATCTCGAAGGCCTTGGGCATCCACGTTGCCCGCTCGCCCGCCCGGTACGCCAGCACCGCGTGGGTGAACTCCACGAGGGGCAGCGCGGCAATGACCGTGAGGAAGGCGGCCAGCATCGCGACCTTGAGCGGCCGCGAGACCTCCGTCCGGCCGACCTCCAGGCGGGCCGCCTCTTCGCGGGTCATGTCGCTTGTGCGGGTTTCGGTGGTCATGCCTGCGGGCCTAGAAGATGAAGTAGATGAACGGGTTGAACTCCTGGGTCGTCAGCACGACGAGCGCCGCCGCGAACAGCACCGCGATGAGCGCCGCCTTGGGCCACGTCAGCCGCCGCGTGAAGTCCCACGTCTGCGGACACAGCCACACGACGGCGGCCGCCGCCACGAACGTCCCGAGGTAGTACGGCTGGAGCATCAGGCCGCGCACCAGGGCCGCGCCGGCCTGCGGGTCGGCCTGGCCGGCGAGGTTGGCGAGATAGCCCCAGGCGGCCGGCAGGTCGGGCGCCCGGAAAAAGACCCACGCCAGGCAGAGGATGAGGAAGGTGGCGGCGGTCTTGAGCGGCCCCGGGAGACCGCGGTAGAGGGCGTTGCGTCCGAGGACCCGCTCGCCCATGAGCATGGCCCCGTGGATGCCGCCCCAGATGACGAAGTTCCAGGACGCCCCGTGCCAGAGGCCGCCGAGCAGCATGACCATGGCCAGGTTGACGTACGTCCGGGCCGCCCCGCGCCGGTTGCCGCCCAGCGGAATGTAAAGGTAATCGCGGAGCCAGCTCGAGAGCGAGAGGTGCCACCGCCGCCAGAACTCCGTGATCGACTGGCTGAGGTACGGCGAATCGAAGTTCTTCGGGAAGACAAACCCGAGCATCAGCCCCAGGCCGATCGCCATGTCCGAGTAGCCGCTGAAGTCGAAGTAGATCTGGAACGCGTACGCCCCCGCCCCATACCACGAATCGAGCAAGCCCACCGACCCCGCGTCGAAGCACGTGTCAGCAATCTTCCCGCACGGGTTGGCCAACAGGACCTTCTTGGCCAGCCCCATGCAGATGAACGCCGCGCCGCGGGCGA
>CAYNLG010000013.1:0-61263 GCA_964397995.1 uncultured Anaerolineales bacterium | reverse complement strand
TCATTACCTGCTTATTGGCTTCGGCCGATGGGGCAGTTCCGATCCCTGGCTGGGCTGCCGCGCCCCACCTCGTCCAGCACGACCAGGCTCCGCTCGGTCGCGTTGTTGAGGATGTTGGCGGTCTCGGTCATCTCGACCATGAAGGTGCTGCGCCCGCGGGCCAGTTCGTCGGCCGCCCCGACCCGCGTGAAGACCCGGTCCGCGAGGCCGACGACGGCCCGCTTGGCCGGCACCCACGAGCCCATGTGGGCCATGAGCACCAGCAGGGCGACCTGGCGGATATAGGTCGACTTGCCGGCCATGTTCGGCCCGGTGATGATGCCCACGCGGGCCGCCTCGCCCCCGAGCGCGACGTCGTTCGGCACGAAGGCCGACCCGAGGGTCTGCTCCAGCACCGGGTGGCGGCCGTCGGCGACGTCCAGGACCGGCGCCTCGACGATCTCCGGCCTCACGTACCCGCGCTCCGAGGCCACCCGCGCGAGGCTCCCCAGCACGTCCAGCCGCGCCAGCGCGTCGGCCGTCTGCTGCAGGCGCGCAATCTGGCCGGCCACGCGGTCGCGGACCTCGCCGAAGAGGCGGGCCTCCAGCGCCGCCGCCCGCTCCTCCGCCCCGAGCACCTCGACCTCGTGCTCCTTCAGCTCCGGCGTGATGTACCGCTCGGCGTTCTTCAGGGTCTGCTTGCGGACGTAGTCGTCGGGCACGCGCCCGGAGTGGGCGTTCGTGACCTCCAGGTAGTAGCCGAAGACCTTGTTGAAGCCGACCTTGAGCGAGGGGATGCCGGTCCGCTCGGCCTCGCGGGCCTGGAAGGCGGCCAGCCACTTCGCGCCGCTCGTGCCGACGTCGCGGAGCCGGTCGAGCTCCTCGTGGTACCCCGGCCGGATGACGCGGCCGTCGGTCACCCGCGCGGGCGCGTCCGGGTCGATGGCCGCCTCCAAGAGCTCGCGGACGTCGCCGAGCAGGTCCAGGTCGCCCTCGATGCGGGTGAGCAGGTCGCTGGCGCGGCCGCTGAGCCTGGCCTTGAGGGCGGGTATCTGGGCGAGGGTGCGGCCGAGGGCGAGGAGGTCGCGGGGCGTGGCGCGGCCGATGGCGACGCGGCCGACGATGCGCTCGACGTCGGCCGTCTCGGCCAGCCGCCCCGCCAGGTCCGTCCGCAGGTCCCGCCCGGTGACCAGTTCCTCGACCGCCCCGAGCCGCGCGCCGATCGCCTCCGCCGACGCCAGCGGGTAGTTGATCCACTCGCGCAGCCGCCGCGCCCCCATCGACGTCTCGGTCTTGTCCAGCACCCAGAGCAGGCTGTGCTCGCGGCGGCGTTCGCGCAAGGTCTCGACCAGTTCCAGGCTCCGCTGCGTCGCCTCGTCCAGGTAGAGCCAGCGGCCGCCGCGGACCTGCTCGATGCGGCGGATGTGGCCGAGCCGCGTCCGCTGCGTCTCGTCCAGGTAATCGACCACCGCCCCGGCGGCCGCGATGCCCGGTCCCAGGTCGCCCACGCCGAACCCGTCCAGCGAGTCCGTCCCGAAGTGGCCCGTCAGGACCCGCTCGGCCTCGCCCCGGTCGAACGCGAAGGCCGACCGCTCGCAGACGCTCGCCCCGGTCACGTGACGGATCTCCGCGAGGTCGCCCGGCGCGGCCTCGGCGAAGCCCTCGGCGACGAGCAGTTCGCGCGGCCGCAGGCGCGTCAGTTCGTCGAGGACGCGGGCGCGCGGCACGTCCTGGGCGCGGAACGCCCCGGTCGAGAGGTCGACCCAGGCCAGGCCCGCCGCCTCGCCGTCGGCGGCCAGCGCCGCCAGGTAGTTGTTCTCCTTGTCCTCCAGGAGGGCGTCGTCGGTCAGCGTCCCGGGGGTGACAACGCGGGCGACGTCGCGCCGGACGACGCCCTTGGCCTCGGCCGAGTCCTCCATCTGCTCGCAGATGGCCACGCGGTGCCCCGCGCGGATCATCTTCGCCAGGTACGACTCGACCGCGTGGTACGGCACGCCGCACATCGGGATGGCCGATTCGCCCTTCGAGCGGCTGGTCAGGGCGATGCCCATGACCTTGGACCCGATGCGGGCGTCGTCGTAGAAGAGCTCGTAGAAGTCGCCCATGCGGAAGAAGAGGATGGCGTCGGGATACTGGGCCTTGATCTGGCGGAACTGCTTCATCGCGGGCGTGGTCATCGCGCGTCGGGCCCTTCGCCGGGTCGTCGGGGACCGCTACAATACACGAAACGCCGGGCGGTGAAAAGCCGCAAGGCGGGGCGCCTTGTCAGACCCGTCGTGGCCGGGCCAGCCAACCTTTTCGCCGCGGCGCTCGCCGCCGCGCGCGGCGTCACGGAACAAAGGCCCGGCACGGGAACACGCGCGGCAAACCAGGTCGGGTCGGCGCGGCCCTCGCCCCCCTACGGGAGGCGGGCGCGCACGCGCTGGAGAATCACCTGTTCCAGCTCGGGGTCGCGGCCCTCGTCGACCCACGGCAACCGCTCGGCCGCCACCGGGTCCGGCCGCTCCATGTCCCGCGACGACGAGCCGTAGAGGCTGAAGGCCGTGGCCGCCTGGCCCGGCCCGGCGCCCGCCAGCGCCAGCCGCTCCTTCGTCACGGTGACGGCGACCTCGGCCCCGCCGTCGGCCTCGGCCACATTGACGTCGACGCGGCGGCGAATGGTGTGGAAGCTGGCCTCCCAGCGGGCGTCGGCCGTCGGCGTGTCCTGGCGCCATGCCTCGAACCACGAGGCGCTGGTCATCGGGCGCGTCGCGATCCGCCCCGGCTCGGGGGGAGGCACAATGGGCTCGAACCGCAGGTCGCGGAGCACCTCGCGGGCCGCCTCGGCCGCCCGCGCCGGCGCCCCCCCCCCCAACCGCGCCGGGTTCTCCAGGTGCGCCTGACCGGCCGCGCACCCCGCCGCCCAGCACGCCGCCATCGCCAACCCCATTGCCGCCAGCCGTTTCATGTGCCGCCTCCCGCCCCGCGGCCCACGGTGTGGACGCGGAGCGTATCGGTCCCGCCCGGCCGCCCGGGAAACTGGCCGCAGACTATCAGCACCCGGTCGCCGTCGGCAACCCAATTCCGCTCGCGGGCAAGCCGCTCGACCGTCCCCGCCAAGTCCGCCTGCTGGATCAGGTCCGGGTGGTGGGCCGGCACGACGCCGCGGTACAGGGCCATGCGGCGACAGGTGTCGAGGCGGTCGCTGATGGCGAGGATCGGGATGCGGAGCCACTGCTTGGCCAGGAGCAGCGCCGTGGCCCCGGAGTGCGTCAGGGCCGCCACCACCGTCGCCCCCAGGTCCCGCGCGATGCGGGCCGCCCCCAGCACGATCGCCCGCTCCGCCCAGACGAACCGGGCGCCCACGGGCCCCGGCGCCGGCCACGACGCCTGGTCCGCGTAGTCTTCGGCCAGGTCGATCACGTGGTCCATCGTCCGGACCACCCGGACGGGGTCGACCCCGATGGCGGTCTCGCCCGAGAGCATGACGGCGTCGGAGCCGTCGAAGACGGCATTGGCGACGTCCGAGACCTCGGCCCGGGTGGGGCGCGGCTCGGTGACCATGGACTGGAGCATCTGCGTCGCGGTGATGACCGGCACGCCGGCGAACGCGGCCCGCCGGATCAGGTCCTTCTGGATGACCGGGACGCGTGCGACGTCCATCTCGACGCCGAGGTCGCCCCGGGCGACCATCAGGCCGTCGGCTTCCTCGAGAATCGCGTCAATGGCCTCCACGGCCTGGGGCTTTTCGATCTTCGCGACGACCTGCGCCGGGGCCCCGGCCTCGCGCACGCACGCGCGCACCTCGCGCACGTCCTCGGCCGACCGGACGAACGAGAGGCCGACGTAATCGACCCCCTGGGCGAGGCCGAACGCCAGGTCCGCCCAGTCCTTCTCCGTGACGCTCGGGGCCGAGACCGCCGTCTCCGGCAGGTTGACGCCCATGCCCGAGGTCAGCGTGTCGGCGTCCTCGGACTCAAGGCCCAGCCAGTCGGCGGCCTTCTCGGTGATGCGCATGCGGACGGCGCCGTCGCCGAACAGGACGGGCTCGCCCACGCGGCCGTCATCGACGATGGCGGGGTAGGTCGTGGCGACGGCATCGGGCGCCGGCGGGCTCGCCAGTCGCCGCACCAGTTGCACCCGCTGCCCGACCTCGACCCGCACGGGCTGCCCCTCGGGCGTCCGGAGGCGGATCTTGGGGCCCGCGAGGTCCTGGAGGACGCCGACCCAGCGGCCCTTGGCCTTGGCGACGCGCCGCACCATCTCGATCAGCCGCCCGTGCGACTCGTGCGACCCGTGCGCAAAGTTCAGCCGCGCCACGTCCATCCCGGCGTCGATCATGCGGGCGATGACGTCCTCGGCCGAGGACGCCGGCCCGAGCGTGGCCACGATGCGGGTCATCCGGATGGGCAGCTTCGGCATGGTCTCCCCCGCTCTCCCGGCGTCGCGCGGCCGGCCGCGCGGCGTTCGGCCCGGCTAGAACCGGTCCCGGTACTTGCGCGACATCTCCTGGAGGAACATCTTCTCGCGCGGCGTGAGGCTGTCGATGCCCTGGTGGTGGATTTTGTCGAGGATGCGGTCGATCTCGGCCTGCTCGGCGACCTCGCGCCGTCCGGGGCCGCTCGGGCCGCCGCCAAACTGCCGCTCCGCCTGCCGCCGCGCCCGCGACCCCGCCTGCATCAGCTGGTGTCCGAACTTGACCCAGAGGAACCCGACCACGAGCCCGCCCAGGTGCGCCGCGTGGGCCACGTTGTCCCGCATGAGCCCCGCGCTGATGCCCTGGAGGGTGTAGAGGAGTTCCATGACGAAGTACGCCAGGGCCAGCCACCGGGCCTCGACCGCGACGGGGATGAAGAAGATGAAGATGTAGAGCCGCTGCCGCGGATACAGCGTCGCGAACGCCATCAGGACGCCCATGACGGCCCCGGAGGCCCCCACCGCCGCCTGCTCCAGCATCACGGGGCCGTACCACCCGACCATGGCCCAGTTGAAGGCGATCTGGAAGAGGCCGCCGACGATCCCGCTCCCGAAGTAAAGGACGTAGAAGGCCGTCCGCCCGAGGGCCCGCTCGATGTACCGCCCGAGCATCCAGAGGATCAGCATATTGAGGGCGATGTGCAGCAGGCCGCCGTGCAGGAACTGGTACGTCACCAGCCGCCAGACCTGGAGCTGGAAGACCGTGGTCCGAACCGACAGGGCTCCGAGCTCTGTCAAAATCGTCCGCCCCGTGAGGGTGTCGAGGAGCCAGACAATGACGTTGGCGATGACGAGCAGCGTCACGGCCGAGAACGGCCGCCGTCCACCGCCGAACACCGCCCCGAACGGCGAGCCGCCCTCGCCGCCGTGCGTCGGCTCGTTCCACGTCGGTCGCCAGGCCATCAGGCCTCCCGCCTTCGCCAGCGGTCCCACACCAGCAGGCCGCCGACCGTCTTCGCGTCCGTGATCCGCCCGGCCGCAATCATCTCCAGCGCCTCCTCGACCGGGATCAGCCGGTTCGTGATCAGCTCGCCCGGCTCGCGGTCGGGCTCGCCCGGCTCCAGCCCGTCGGCCAGGAAAACGTCGATCCGCTCTGTCAGCACGCCCGGGCTCATGTGCAGCGACGCGAGCGGCTCCAGGCGGTCGGCCCGGTACCCCGTCTCCTCGGCCAGTTCCCGCCGCCCGCAGTCGGCCGGCGCCTCGCCCGGCTCCAGCGTCCCGGCGGGCAGCTCCAGCAGCCGCCGCCCGATCGCGTAGCGGTAGGTTTCGACGAGCAGCACGCGCCCCGGTTCCGGAAAGGCCAGCACCGCCACCGCCCCCGGATGGACGATGACCTCGCGCACGGCCTCGCGGCCCTCGGGGGAGCGGATGCGGCAGACGTCGAGGGCGACCTTGCGGCCATCGTAGACGCGGTCCCGGCTCAGCGTCTCCAGGGGGGCGTCGTCGGGGTGCGAACCGTCGTGTTCAGGCATGGCGGAGGCGATTATAGGGACCACGGCCCCCGGCCGCAACCGGCCGCCGGCGCCGCGCGGGTCAGGCCCCGCCGTGCGCGCGGCAGGCGTCGACGAAGGCCTCGATGTTCGCGATGGGCACCTCCGGCTCCAGGACGTGCGTCGGCGCGAGGATGAGGCCCCCCTGCCCGCCGTACCGCTCAATGCACACTCTGACCCGGGCCCGCACGTCGTCCGGCGTGCCCCACGGCATCGTGCTCTGCGTCCCGAGGAGGCCGTCCAGCGCCAGCCGCCCCGCGAACCGAGCGTGGATCGCATCGGCGTCCAGACACTCCGGCTGGACCGGGTTCAGGATCGAGAGGCCCGCCTCCACCAGGTCCGGCACGACGGCCAGCAGGTTCCCGTCGCTGTGGTAATGGATGGGGATGCCCGGCCGGGCGGCCCGGGCGGCATCCCAAACGCCCTTCCAGCGGCTGAGCATGAACCGCCGCCACATCGCCGGCGAGAACATCATGGCGTTCTGGTTCGCCACGTCGTCGCCGCAGTAGATCGCGTCGACCCCCGCCTTGGCCGCCTCCACCGCCCGGAACCGGTTGTTGGCCGCCAAGCGGTCCAGCAGACACTCCGCCCACGCCGGCCGCTCCACCAAGTCCATCAGGAACGGCTCGTAGCCGCGGATCTGCCAGGCGGTCTCGTACATGTGGCCAGCCCAGGCGGTGACGGCGCGACCCTCGGCGCGGGCCGCCTCGATCTGGGCCGCGTAATGCGACGTGTCGAACCGCGTGACGTCCTCGATCGGGAACGCTTCGATCTCCTCGAACGACGTCGCCCCCCGAAGCGGCGAAATGAACCCCGTGAAATGGTACAGCCCCGCCGGCACCTCCGCGACACCGTTGCCGTTGATGCGCGTGCCGGGCGGCAGGTCGGCGCCCTCCCAGTACCGCGCGAAGTCCGGCGGCTCGACCGCCGCCGGGCGGCGCGGCCCGATCGACCACGGCCGGAAACAGCCGTAGTGCGCCCGGTAGTCCCCGTCGCCCCCGACGTGGTCCTTCAGCCGCCGGTCCAGGTCCGGCGTACACCCGAAGTGGTAGAGCACCCGCTCGGGGCGACGGAACTGGACGGTGTCGAGGAAGACCTCGCGGTCGGTCGGCATGGCGGCCTTTCGTGCTCGGGCGCGCGGCACGATAACACGGCGCCGGCCGCGCACGCCAGCGTTTGCGCGGCCAAAAGGCGTTGCACCGGCCGCACCCCGCCGGTACATTTTCCCCGCGACGTGCCCCGCGACCCGAGCCCAGAGGAGCCGCCATGACCCGTGACCAGGTCCTCCAGACCCTTCAGCAGGTGGGCATCGTCCCGGTCGTCCGGGCCAAGACCGCCGACGTGCTCGTCGACCTGGCCGCGGCGCTGATGGCGGGCGGGGTGCCGGTGGCCGAGGTCACGATGACCGTGCCCGGGGCCATCGACGGCATCCGCCGCCTCAAGGCCGCCTACGGCGACGACCTCCTCGTCGGCGTCGGCTCGGTCACGATGCGCGAGCAGGCCGAAGAGGCCGTCGAGGCCGGCGCCGCCTTCGTCGTCAGCCCCGTCACGGTGCCCGAGGTGGTCGAGTTCGCCACGGCGAACGAGATCGCCGTCATCCCCGGGGCGTTCACGCCCACCGAAATCTTCCGGGCTTGGCAGATGGGCGCCGACGTCGTCAAGGTCTTCCCGGCGAGCGTCGGCGGGCCGGCCTACTTCAAGGCCGTCCTCGCCCCGATGCCCTTCCTGAAGCTGACGCCGACGGGCGGCGTGAACCTCGAGACCGCCGCGGCTTTCATCCAGGCCGGGGCCGTCACCCTCGGCGCGGGCTCCGCCCTGGTCGAGAAACAGGCCGTCGCCGAGGCCACGTGGTCCCGCATCACCGACCTTGCCAAGCAGTTCCGCGAGGTCATCGAGGCGGCGCGGCGCGCGTAGGCGGCAGCCGGCCTTGCCCGGACCACGCCTCACGCCACCTTGCCCGCGACCCCAGCTTGCGCTTGTAGCCCTTCGCCGGCGGGCCTATAATGCCCCAACGTTTCGTGGGCCCGGGAGAGGGACGTTCATGAATTCGCCTGCCCCCACCGGCGCGTCCGCGCCGGCCGAGGTCGCCCGCACGCTCTCGGGCCGGGCGATCCCTCCGATGGGACGCGGCCTGCCCAAGACGGTCGAGTCCGTCTGCCCCGAGTGCCTGCGGTCGGTCGAGGCCCGCCTCGTCGAGAAGGACGGCAAGGTCTGGATGGCCAAGACCTGCCCGGAGCACGGCCTGACCGAGGACATCGTCTGGTCCCACGCGGACCTCTACCTGAGGGCCGAGGCGTTCGTCTACGGCGAGGGCGACGGCCTGGAAAACCCCCTCACCGAGGCCACCAGCCGCTGTCCGCACCAGTGCGGCCTGTGCCAGGACCACGTCTCCAACACCGCCCTCGGCAACATCGACCTGACGAACCGGTGCAACCTCCGGTGCCCCATCTGCTTCGCCAACAGCGACGCCGCCGGCTACGTCTACGAACCTACCTTCGACCAGGTGGTGGCGATGATGCGGACGTACCGGTCGATGCGGCCGTCGCCGGCCCGGGCGATCCAGTTCTCGGGCGGCGAGCCGACGCTGCACCCGCGGTTCCTCGACATCCTTCGCACCGCCCGCGACATGGGGTTCTCGCACCTCCAGATCGCCACCAACGGCATCGAGTTCGCCCGCCGCCCCGACTTCGCCCGGCGCTGCGCCGACGCCGGCCTCCACGACGTCTACCTCCAGTTCGACGGCGTGACCGACGACGTGTACAAGCAAACGCGCGGCCGGGCGCTCATGGCCGAGAAGCTGAAGGCCGTCGAGCGCCTCATGGCCACCGACCTGAAGATCGTCCTCGTCCCGACCATCGTCCGGGGCCTGAACGACCACCAGGTCGGCGCCATCGTCCGCTTCGCCCTCGACCGCATCGAGACCATCGCCGGCATCTCGTTCCAGCCCGTCGCCTTCACCGGCCGCATCGACCGCGACCAGCGCCTCGCCCAGCGGTACACCCTGACGGACCTGGCGCACGACGTCTCCAACCAGACGGGCCTGACGACGCCGATGGAAGACTGGGTCCCGCTCTCGTGCGTCCAGCCGTTCACGCGGCTGTTGGCGGCCGTGCGGGACGAGCCCAACATCGTCATGAGCTGCCACCCGCACTGCTCCCTCGGGACGTACCTGTTCATCGGCGAGGACGGGCGCCCGGTGCCCCTGCCCCAGTTCTTCGACCTCAAGGGGCTTCTGGACGCCATGGGGACCCTCGCCGGCAAGGTCGAGCGGAGCCGCTTCCGGTTCCTGCCGAAGGTCCAGGCGTTCCTGGCCCTGCGCAAGCACTGGAAACCCGAGGGTGCCCCGGCCGGCATGAGCTTCGAACGCTGGCTCCACAGCCTGAACGGGATGATCGACAAGCACGTGGGGCGCGGCCAGGCGGGGCGGGCGACGATGCGGAGCCTGCTCGTGGCCGGCATGCACTTCCAGGACCGCTACAACTACATGACCGACCGCGTCCGCCGATGCGTCATCCACTATGCCGCCCCCGACGGCAAGCTCTACCCCTTCTGCACCTACAACGCCGGCCCCGAGTACCGGACGCGGGTGGAGCAGGCCTTCGCGATGACCCCCGCCGAGTACCGGGCCCGCGAGGGCCGGGAGGCCGCCGAATGAGCCGCCGCGCCGCATGGCTCCCGGCCGTGGCCGCCTTGGCCGGCCTCGCCCTGGCCGCCGGCTGCGAGGAAAAGGCCCCGCCCGAGCGCCGCGACGGCCTGCCCCAGCCGACCGTGACGCCGGAGCCCGTCGAGCGGGCTTACGGCAAGGAGGCGTACCGCGTCGCCGGCAAGGTGGTCGACGCCCAAACGAAGGAACCCCTCCGCAACGCCCGGTTGCGGCTCAAGGTGGCCGTGCCGACGGTCCTGGGCCCGCGGGTCTGGAGCACCTACGGCATTGCCGGGCCGACGGGCGGCTTCGAGTTGGAGCTGAACCTGCCCTTCGCGACGATGCGGACGGCCACGGCCATCCAGCTGGCCGCCGCCGCCCCGGGGTACCTGCCCCAGGCCGTCAAGGTACCGCCCCCGACCGAGGCCCGCGACGTCTACGCCGTGCCGCCGGTGGGCCTGGTGAAGCAGGCGGCCAAGCCCTTCGGCCCGCCCCAGCCCGCCGGCGACCCGGAACCCCTGCCGCCCGAACCCCCGCGGACGAGCGACAGTCCCCTGCCCTGGAAGTGACCCGCCCCCCGATGCCCCGCGCCGAAAAGGTCCGCGCGTTCTACCCGGCCATGCTCGAGGCGCTCGGCCCGCAGGGTTGGTGGCCGGCCGACACGCCCTTCGAGGTGGCCGTCGGCGCCATCCTCACCCAGAACACCGCGTGGCGGAACGTCGAGCGGGCCATCGCGAACCTCAAGCGCGAGGGCCTGCTCGCGCCCGAGGCCCTGTACGCCTGCCCGCCGGAGCACCTCGCCGAGACCCTCCGCCCGGCCGGCTACTTCCGCGTCAAGGCCCGCCGGCTCGGGGCCTTCGTCGCCATGCTGGTCGAGGACTTCGGCGGCGACCTCGACGCTCTCTTCGGCCTCGCCACCGCGCGCCTCCGCGAGACGGTCCTGGCGGTGCGCGGCATCGGGCCGGAGACGGCCGACTCCATCGTCTGCTATGCCGCCGGCCGACCCGTCTTCGTGGTCGACGCCTACACGGCCCGGATCGCCTTCCGCCACGGTCTGGTCGACGCGGATGTCGGCTACGAGGAACTCCAGGAGACCTTCGCCGGACCCCTGGCCGAAGACGTCGCGGTCTTCCAGGAGTACCACGCGCTGCTCGTCGCCGTCGGCAAGACGTGGTGCCGCAAGCGGGAGCCGCGGTGCGCGGGCTGCCCGCTGGCGGGCCTCCTGGAGGCCGGCGAACCGGTCGCACCCTAGGTTTCGGGGACAGGATACTTAACTTTTCGTGAGTTTAGTATCCTGTCCCCGAAACCCGCGAGAGGTTGGCGGCGGCGTCGAGCTCGGCGCGGCTGCGCGGGTCGTCAGCCAGGAGCGGATGGCCCCGCCCGCCGACCTCCCGCCACACCGCGTCGCGCGTCACGGCGTCGACCTCGTCCCAGGCGGTGGCGCCGTCGCGCCCGGTCCGCTTCCGCTGGTACAGCGCCTGGTCCGCCAGGTACACCAGCAACTCCGGCGACGTCACCTCCGCGTCGTCCGGATACACCGCCGTCCCCAGGCTCAGCCGCACCGGCACCCCGTGGTCGCCGCACGCGAAGGCGTGCTTGCGGCAGGCCACCAGGACGCGATGGGCCAAGGCCTTGACCTCGTCGCGGCTGGTCCGGGGGCAGACGATGGCGAACTCGTCGCCGGCATACCGGGCCACCAGGTCCGACTCCCGCGCGCACGTCCGCAGGATCACCGCCACGTCCTTCAGGACCTCGTCGCCGAACGGGTGCCCGTGGGCGTCGTTGATCGACTTGAAGTGGTCGATGTCGCAGATGACCATGGCCAGGGCGTGGCCGTAGCGGCGGCTGATTTTGAACTCGGTCTTCAGCCACTCCATCAGGTACCGGTAGTTGTAGAGGGCCGTCAGGCCGTCGGTGATGCTCCGCACCTTCAGCGCCCGGTTGTCCTCGCGCAGCTGCGCGAGCAGCGCGTTCTCCCGGACCACGGTCTTGCGGAGCTCGTCGCGCACCTCCGCCAGTTGGTCGTACGCGCCTTTCAGGCGCATCATCCCGTGCAGCCGCGTCCGCAGCACGTCCGCCGACGGCTCCGGGTCGAGCACCTCGTCAATCTCGGCGGCCTGAAGCCGCTGGCGCGCGGCCTCGTCGAGCGCGTGCTCCGCCACCACGATCACCGGCAGGTACCGCCCCGGGTCAAGGCTCCTGAGGAGGCGGGCGGCGTCCACCGCGTCGAAGTCGCCGTGCCGCCCGGAGACGATCGCCACATCCACGCCCCGCCCCTTGACGATGGCCATCGCCGTCAGGGTGTCGGGCGCGGCCTTGACCTGGGCGCCGACCTCGGCCAGGGTCTCCATGAGGTGGGCCTCAACCCGCCCCTGGCCCGCCAGCAGCAGCACCCGTACGCCGTGTCGCATGGCCCCTCCTTCTTGCCCGGCTGTCTACCGTGTGGCTCCACAAGTAGCATGCCGGTTCCGGGCGGGAACGCAAGCGCCGCCGCGGGGGCGTCTTTGTGGGACTCGTAAGTCGTTTTTAGAAAAGGGGTTAGGCGCACGCCAGCCGGCCCCCCCCCAGCCTCCGGCGCGCATGCGGGTCAGGAAAACCCTGAGAAAAACCGGTCCGCCCCGCCGGCCGCGCCGCCGCCGGCGACGCCCCCCTCAGCCGGCCTCGTGGTCGTGGTTGCCCAGCCAGTGGGCGGCTTTCCGCACGTACCCGAGCAGCGACACGATCGCCAGCGCCACCGCCACCGCCCACACGCCTTCGAGGACGGGCGGCATGACGGCGGGCATCCAGCGGATGAGCTCCGGCGCGAGCATGGTCACAACGATCGTCACGAACTGGACCACCGTGGCGGCCTTGCCGGCCACGCTCGGCGACCCCTCCAGCCGCCCCGTCACCACGAACACCACCGCCGCCCCCACCACCATGACCAGCTCGCGCGAGATGATCGGCACGCTTGCCCAGTACGGCAGGTGCAGCGGCTGCAGGTCCGGGTCCCGGGTCAGGTGCCCGGGCAGCGACAGGAGCACGAAGGCCGCGATCATCAGGCTCTTGTCGGCCAGCGGATCGAGCACCGACCCGAGCCGCGACACCCGCCCCGTTCGCCGCGCCAGTTGGCCGTCCACCGCGTCCAGGATTCCGATGACGGCCGCCAGGCCCAGGGCGGCATACCGGTAGACGGGCTGGTCGGCGCCGTCGAGGTACAGCAGGATGAACACCGGCACCATCAGCAGCCGCCCGATGGTGATCCGGTTCGGCCACGAAAGCGCGCCGCCTCCCTGCTTGGGCGGCGGCGCGGGGCGGGACGTCGTCTCGTCGGCACTCAGGGGCACGGTCTCCTTTCGCTCGCGTCCGCTAAAAGACCACGCCCGCGTACCCGACGGCGGCGCTCGAGTCCGCCCGCCCCGTCCGCGCGCGCAGCACGTCGTAGCTGGTCGTGTAATCGACCACGTGGCCGGCCTCGGCGCCGAGGGCCTTGGCGGCGGCGAGGGTGGCGGCGATGGCGCCCGCGCCGCAGGCGTTCATCTTCGCCTCCGACTCCGGCACCACCGCCTCCGCCTCCAGGCCCCGCATCAGGTCCAGCATCCGCCGGTCGTTCTCCTCCCGCATCCACCGCAGCGCCGCCTCGCCCTCGCCCTTCGGCGTGAACCGGTACGCCGGCCCGTAGTGCGTCAGGTCCGTCGACCCCAGCACCACCGCGTCGGTGTCCAGGGCTCGGATCGCCCGCGCGGCCGCGCGGCCCACCTCGGGGGCGTCGCTTTCGCGCGGCACAACGAGGACGGGAACGATGCGTGCCCCGGGAAAGACGTGCACCAGCAGCGGCACCAGGACTTCGAGGCTGTGCTCGCGCTCGTGCGGCATGGGGTCGTCCTCGACCACGTCGCCGCCCAGCGCGAGCAGCTCCTCGGCCAGCCGCGCGTCCACCTCGGCCGGGCCGAGCGGCGTCTCCCACCGCCCGCGGCTGAACACGGCGCTTTGCCGCAGCCGCGCGTGGCTCGCCCCGAACAGGACGAACGCCTCCGGCATTCGCCTCGACCGGATCGCCTCCAGCACCCGCAACGCGGTGGCCCCACTGAAGACCCAGCCGGCGTGCGGCACGATGCCGGCAACCGGCCGGTCGGGCACGTTGTCGGGCGGCGACGTGGGTCGCAGGTCGTTGATCGCCTCCAGACAGGCGTCGCGGCTGCTGGGGTAGAACTGGCCGGCCACGATGGGTTGGCGAACGAGCATGTCAGGCCCTTTCGGCACGTGCGTCAGAGAGATGCGTGCGGCGCGTCGCCTCAGTATACCGTGCCGCCCGCGCGGTGCTCCAGCATCTTGTGCCTTCGGGGGGCGGGTCGGCCCGGCGGCAGCGGCGCGCCGATCAACGGCCCGCGCGGCGCAAGGGCCGCGGCTAACGGCGGCGCGCCGGTCAGCCGCCGTGCGGCTCCGTCACCCGCCGCGCCTCCAGCGCCGCGTCCAGCGCGGCCACGTCCATCAGCCCCTCGGCGAGGATGACCTCCCGCAAGGGCCGGCCCGACCGCACCGCCTCGTACGCCACCTCGGCCGCCCGGGCGTACCCGATGTGCTCGTTCAGGATCGTCGCGAGGCCGACGCTGGCCTCGAAGTGGGCCCGGCACCGGTCGGCGTCGGCCTCCAGCCCCGCCACGCACCGCTCGGTGAACACGGGCAGGTAGTGGCCGAGCAGGTGCAGGCTCCCGAGCAGGTTGTGGGCGATGAGCGGCATCATCACGTTCAGCTCCAGCTGCCCCGCCTGGACCGCCAGCGCCACGGCCGCGTCGTTGGCCACCACCTGCATCGCCACCATGTCCAGGCACTCGGCCATGACGGGGTTGACCTTGCCGGGCATGATGGACGAGCCGGGCTGGACGGCGGGGAGGCGGAGTTCGCCGAGGCCGGTGCGCGGGCCGCTGCCGAGGAGGCGCAGGTCGTTGGCGATGCGGATCAGCTCCAGGGCCAAGTTCCGCAGGGCCGCGCTCACCCCCGCCGCCGGCGCCATCGACTGCATCGCCAGCCGCGGGTCCCCCGCCGGCCGCACCCCCACCTCCGCCAGCCGCGCCAGGTGCCCCACGGCCGCCTCGGCGTACCGCGGGTGCGTGTTCAGGCCGGTGCCGGTGGCGGAGCCGCCGAGGGCGACGGTGCGGCACCGCTCCAGCGCGGCCGCCACTGCGTCGCGGCCGGCCCGCACGGCCCCGGCCCACGCCGCCACCTCCTGCCCCAGCCGCACGGGCACGGCGTCCTGGAGGTGGGTGCGGCCGCTCTTGACGACGCCGTCGAACGCCGCGGCCTTGGCCTCCAGGGCTCCGGCCAGGCCGTCGAGGGCGGCCAGGACCTCCCCCCCGAGGAGCAGGGCCGCCACGTGCAGAGCCGTCGGGAACGTGTCGTTCGTCGACTGGCTCATGTTCACGTGGTCGTTCGGATGGACGGGGTCGTAGGTGCCGAGGGCCCCGCCGAGGCGCTCGCTGGCGCGGTTGGCGAGGACCTCGTTCGTGTTCATATTGAAGCTCGTGCCCGCCCCCGCCTGAAAGGCGTCCACGACCCACTGCCGGAGCCACCGCCCCTCGCCCGCCAGGTCCGCCAGCACCTCGGCGCACGCCGCCTCGATGGCGTCGGCGCGGCAGTCGTCCAGTTTGCCCAGCTCGCGGTTCGCCTGCGCCGCCGCGGCCTTGACGAGCACGTACGCCCGGACGAGCACGGGGTGGGCCCGCAGCCCGGACACGGGGAAGTTCGCCAGGGCCCGCTGCGTCTGGGCCCCCCAGTACGCCCCGGCGGGGACACGGACCTCGCCGAGGGTGTCACGTTCGATGCGCGTGGCGGTCTCTGCCATGCCCCCTCCGTCGGCGCCGGCGGGCCGCGCGGCCTAGTCGAACCCCCCGCCCGGCCGCTGCCCGTAGTTCGTGTGGTAGACGTCGTACAGCCGCTGGGCCTCCTCCGGCGGGATCGGAATCGGCTCGCCCTTCCCCATCGCCAAGTGCACCGTCCGGGCGATGTCCTCGACCACGACGGCCGTCTTCAGGGCCCCGCGGACGCTCGTCCCGACGGTGAACACCCCGTGGTTCCGCATCAGCACCGCCGGGCACTGGAGCCCGTTGTCGCGCCAGATCCGCACCGCCTCCTCGCCGATCTCCGGCCCGCCGATCTTCGCGTACCCGCCGCACGGAATCGGGATGCCGAACGCGTCGCCGTGCTCGGTCAGGACGACGGGAATCGCGCGGCCGAGGGCGGCAAAGCTGGAGGCGTAGCCGGAATGCGTGTGGATGACCGCCCGAAGCTCCGGCATTTCCCGCAGGATCACCAGGGCCGTCGCCGTGTCCACGCTCGGCCGCAGCTCGCCCTCCACGACCGTCCCCTCCAGGTCCACGACCGGCATCATCGCCGGGGTCATCTCCTCGAAGAGGACGCCCGACGGCTTGACCACCACCAGGCCGCTCGCCGGGTCGCGGGCGCAGACGTTCCCGCTCGTCCACGCCACGAGCCCCTTGGCGGGGAGCTGGCGGTTCGCCCAGCAGGCCTCTTCTTTGAGCGCCTCGAGCATGGCGGCCTTCCGATGGGGGTGCGGTGCCGTGCGGCGGGGCCACTGTACCCGTCGGACCGGGCCGGGGGAAGGGTTTTCGACCCCCGCGCCCGCGGCGCCCCCGGCGCCGAGGGCGTAGATGGTGGTGCCGTCGCGCTTTCGGCCCCCGCGCCCGCGGCGCCCCCCGGCCGCGCGGGCGGGCGGATTTTTCGCTGCCCCCGGGGCGCCGATGCGTACACTATAGGAGAAGGAGGCTGGCATCGCGCCCGGCCGCACAACAAACCCACTGTGCTCCCAAGGAGCCGACCGATGCGCACGACCGTCCGCGTGGCTTTGGCCCTGACCGTGGCGGCCGTTCTGGCCGCCGCCGCAGGTGCCGACGTTCTGAAGCACAAGAGGACCGGCGAAACGCTGCGCGGGACACTCACGCCGCAGCGGATCAACAAGATGAACGTCTTCCGGCTTGAGATGGGCGGGACACGCCTGATCGACCCGGCGGAGTGGGAGATCGTCGAGCGGTCCGCGTCGCCGGCGCCCGCGACAGCGCAGCCCGGCCCCGCCGCGCACGCCGACACGGCCGCCTCCGCCCCCGAAGGCCTCGCGCCCGCGCGCCTCTTCGTCATCCCCATCACCGGGCCGATCATGCACCAGCCGCTGGTGGCCGGGGTCGAGAAGGCCCTGGACCAGGCCAGGGAATGGAAGGCCGACGTCGTCGTCTTCCGGATGAACACGCCCGGCGGCCGCGTCGACCTCGGCGACACCCTCATCCGCCTCATCCAGAACGTCGACTGGGCCAAGACCGCCGCCTGGGTCGAGGGCGAGGACAAACAGGCCCTCTCCTGCGGGGCGTACCTGTGCCTCGCGACGCACGCGATCTACATGGTCCCCGGCTCCACCCTCGGGGCCGCCACCCCCTTCTCCAAGACCTCCTCCGGCTCCGCCGCCGTCGATGAGAAGTTCCGCTCCGCCTTCCGGGCCCGGTTCCGAAGCCTGGCGCAGGAGCGCGGCCACCCGTCGGCGATCGCCGACGCCATGGTCGACCACACGGCCAGCGCGGTGCAGGTCTTCATCGGCGACGAGCAGCACATCGTCTCCATCGAGGAGGCCGACCGCCTGAAGAAGGAACACCCGAAGGACTTCAAGATGGGCAAGGTCATCTCGAAGCCCGGCAAGATCGTCACCCTGACGAGCAAGGAGGCGGTGGAGTTCGGCGTGGCCGACGCCGAGGTCGAGTCGCTGGACGCCATGGCCGCGGCCATGGGCCACCCCGCCCACCAGGCCCGCGACGCCGAGTGGCTGCCGGAGTGGGTCGACAAGGAGGCCAAGCGGATCCACGACGAGTTCGAGAAGCTGCGGACCTCGTTCAACGCCCTGATCGGCCAGGCCCAGATGACGCCCGACCCGCGCAAGCGCCAGGTCCTCCTGAAGGGCTGCGCCAAGACGCTTCTGCGCATCGAGAAACTGGCCGAGGACCCCACCAACGACATCCGCATCCCGGAAGAGTACCTGAACAACATGAAGGCCCAACTCCAGGCCCTGTACGGCGCCTCGCGCCGGTAGCCCGCGCCGCCGCGCGCCCCCGGCGCACCGCCCCGCCCTCATGCCCCCCTGACCAAACTCTCGCTGGACAATCGCGCACCGCCCGCGTACGATGCGGCAGCGGAATCTGCAGAGGTCGAACACGATGGACGCGGTCGCGGCCGAAACCAGCCTGGGCAGTGCCCTCGACGCCAGCGTGCTGGTGCTGAACCGGCTCTTCATGGCGGTCCGCGTCGTGCGCGCCCGCCACGCCTTCAGCCTCCTCTGGAAAGAGGCCGCCGAGGTCGTCTCCGTCGAGGACGAGACCTTCGCCTGCTACGACTTCTCCACCTGGGCCGAGGTCTCCCAGTACCGCCGCCGCTTCCAGCCCGCCCTCCACGACGACTGGGTCCGCACGGTCCACTTCGAGCTGGCCGTGCCCCAGGTCATCCGCCTGGTCCGTTACGACCGCATCCCGAAGACCCCGGTTCGCCTCAACCGGCGGAACCTCTTCGCCCGCGACCGGAACCGGTGCCAGTACTGCGGCCGGCGGTTCCGGACGGCCGACCTCTCCATCGACCACGTCGTGCCGCGCTCGCGCGGCGGGCGGACGCTCTGGGACAACGTCGTCTGCGCGTGCCTGAAGTGCAACGTCCGCAAGGGCGGCCGCACCCCCGAAGAGGCCGGCATGCACCTGACGCGCCCCCCCAAGGCGCCCAAGTTCAGCCCCGTCCTGACTCTGCACGCCCGCAGCCGCAAGTACCGGTCCTGGAAACAGTTCCTCAGCGCCGCCTACTGGCACGTCGAACTGAAAGACTGACCGGCCGTGCCGTTCACCGTTTGCCGTTCTGCCGTTTGCCATTCTGCCGTTCGCCGTTTTCTACCGCCGTTCTCTATAATCTCAAATCTCTGGTCTGGGATCGCCGTTGGCCGTTGCCGTCTTCACTGTCCTGCCCCTCCCCTCCTCTGCCATTTTCACTCCCTTTTCCGCGCGCGCCCCGCACCGCGGCCGAACGCGGCGACTGCGCGCCACTCCGCGTAAAGCCTTTCTTCACAATCACTTACACCCGCCGCCCCAACCCGACCGCGCCCGCCGTTTGCCTCGAACGTCCCCGCCCGTAGGCTCTCCCATGAGCCTGCCGCGCGTGGGCGGCCCCGTTGCCAAGGGTACGGGGCCGCACGGCCGACGGGCACCGCCGTGGATTCTTGGGCGGCCGGGCCGGCCGCGGCAGAGGGGCGTCTGCCGCACACGCCGACCCGACCGCCCTTCCCTTTGCCGCGCTCGCTCGTTGCGGCCCGCCGCTCGTACAACCCTTGACCGCCCGCCCACAGCCTGGGGAGACGCCGCATGCCTACCCACCGCATGGCCGCCGCCGTTCTGCTCGCCCTCGTCGCCTCGACCGCCGTGGCCGCCGACGCCGGCGACGGTCCGTCGCGCAAGGAGCAGGTCCGCACGTACCTCGACCTCCGCACCCGCCTGGTGGCCGCCTTCCGCGACGGCCTGTACGACGAGGCCCTGACGCTGTGCGACCGCCAGGCCGAGCTCCTGCCGGACCGGCCGGAGCCCGTTTACAACGCCGCATGCGCGCTGGCCCGCCTCGGCCGCACCGGCGAGGCCCTCGACCGCCTTGCCCGCGCCATCGACCTCGGCTACGCCGACCCGGACCACATGAAAGCCGACCCCGACCTCGCCGCGGTCCGGGACGACGACCGCTTCGCAACGCTTCTTGCCAAGGCCCGCGCCAAGGCCGAGGCCCGCCCGTACGAGAAGGGCGCGGCCTTGCCGGGCGTCCGGACCGTGGAGGGGCTGCCCGAAGGGGGCCTGCGGTACCGTCTCCGCATGCGCCCGGGCGCCTCCGCCGCCGACCCGGACCGCCTCGTCATCTGGATGCACCCCGCCGGCGGCTCCATGAACGACACCGTCGAGCGCCTCGCCCCGAAACTGGCCGCCGCCAAGTGGGCCCTGCTCGTCCTGACCCAGAAACGCTTCGTCGGCTGGACCGGCGACGACGCCGAACGCCTCTTCCAGCGCACGCTCCCGGAGGTGGCCGCCATCGACGGCATCGATGCCGCGCGCCCCGTGGTCCTCGGCTACAGCGCGGGCGGCCAGATGGCCCTGGAGTACTACTACCAGAAACCGGCCTCCTTCGGCGGCCTCGTCCTCGACGCCGCCTACCCCGTCCGCATCCGCGGCGGGGCCGTCTCGCTCGACCCCGTCGACCCGCCGACCGGTCCCGACGCCGCCGGGACGCCCCTCTACGTCCTCGTCGGCACAAAGGACGGCGGGGCTCGCGTCTGGCACAAGGCCGCCCCCGCCTGGCGCGCCGCCGGCGTCCCGCTCACCCTCGAGTACGTCCCCGAAAAGCCGCACACCTGGCTCTTCGGCAAGGACCAGGTAGCGCGGCTGCTGGCGTGGCTCGGCCGCGTGGCCGCCGGCGAAATGCCCTCCGGCACCGTCGGCTCGCCGCCCGGCGGCAACTGAGGCCGACCGGCGGGGCCGCGCCCCCGCGTGACCCCGAGCTTCCGCTTGACCCTCACATGGACGCACCCAGGGCATCTACACCACGCAAGGCCCATTCCCCGCGCCGCCATCTGCATGGACCCGTGGACGGATGTCATTTTGATGCTGGTTGATATCCCGCATTCGGGCTTCCGCATTCACACTGCCCAGATTGCCCAGCTTATCCACCCTGCCACCCCTGCAATTCTGCAGCGAAGGGTTCGCCATGCGTCCCGCGCCACCGGCGCCGCAGGCCGGGTCGGCGGCCGGAAATCGCGCGCAACCGCGCGCGGCGCCCCGGCCCGCCGAAAAAAAGGACAAAAACCGGCAAAAAGAGAGACAGAAGGGACCAAAAAGAGGACACAGAACGGCAAAACGGAGGGCATAATAAGCTATTCAGGACCCGAAAAAAGGGCAAAACAAGGCAAATTTCCGGGCGTCCGGGCGATACTATAGGATACAAACCAACCCTATAGTATGCGCGCCAGGAGCACGTGCACACGCCCCTTCAGCGGTGTCATTGCCGTTCTGCCTTTGCCGGTATTTCGCACTCCGCATTCCGGCTTTCGCATTTCTACGCATCCCTTCTCGTTGGCTTCTACGCCGCCCTCGCCGTTTCGCCCGCGCCCCGTTGACGCCCCGCACACCCCCCCCTACAATCGCCGCATGGCCGAACTCCGCCAAAAGGCCGTCTGGTGGCTCCAGTACGCGGCCCTGCGCTTCGTCCAGATGGTCCTGGGCTGCTTTCCCATCGACCTGAACCTCGCGACGGCCCGCCTTGCCGGGGCCATCCTCTACCGCCTTGACGCGCGGCACCGGAAGATCGCGCTCGCGAACCTGCGCGCGGCCTTCCCGGAGGCGCCGGACCCGGCCCTCCGGCGGGTCGCTCGGCGCAGCTTCCAGCACATGATCATGGTCGGCGCGGAAGTGCTCCAAATGAACCGCCTGACCCAGTTCAACGCCTTTTTCAAACACTTCGAGCTGGGTGAGGGCATGCAGGAATATTTTGCTCTTCTCTCGGAGAACCGGCCATGCCTGGTGGTCGGCGGCCACTTCGGCAACTGGGAACTCGGGGCCTACTGCATGGCCGCCATGGGCTACCCAACGGTCTCGGTCGGCCGCCCGCTCGATAACCCCTTGCTCGACAAGCACATACGGCGTCTCCGCGAAGCCGCCGGCCAGGCCATCCTCTCGAAGTTCGGCATGACCGAGCTCGCCATGAGCCACCTGGAGCGCGGCATGCGTCTGGCCTTTCCTGCCGACCAGGACGCTGGCCGCCGCGGCTTCTTCGTGCCCTTCTTCGGCCGCAAAGCCTCCGTCTATAAATCCATTGCCTACCTGGCCTTAGAGCAACAGGCCCCCATCATCGTCGGCGGCGCGTACCGCCTCGGCGACCGGTTCCGCTACCGCGGTGTCGTCACCGACGTCATCGACCCGGCCGACTACGAGCGCGGCCTGGACGGGGCGGTGGCCATCACGGCGCGGTTCACGGCCGCCCTGGAACGGCTCGTCCGCATGGCCCCGGACCAGTACCTGTGGGTGCATCGGCGCTGGAAGACGCGCCCGCCCGAGGAGCGCCGCGCCGCGAAGGAGGCCGCAGCCGAAGCAAGCTAAGGCCTCCTAGGGAATGGGGTTAAGCGGCTTGCCACGGCTTCGCCGCCAGGCCAGTTCCGACGCCCCGACCGCCAGCAGCCCGGCCGCCAGCACCGGCCAGGCGACCAGCGTCGAGGCCAGGAGCCAGCCGCCCTCGGGCATCCCGCCGCCCGCCACCCGGGCCGCCCCCACAAGCGGGCTCACGCCGAAGTGGTGCGGAAACCCCCGCCCAAGGGTCTCTAAGGCCGCGTATTCGAGTATCACGGGCCATCCGACCAACGCCAGCGCCGCCGCCACCACCCACCGGCCCCACGCCGGGCCGACGCCGACCCAAACGGCCCGGAACCCCACGCCGATGGCCGCCAGAAGCCCGCCCGTGGCCAAGACCGCCTCCAGCGGCACCGGCCGGTTCGCCAAGGCCCACGCGACGCAGACGAAGGGCGCCGCCATCGCCAGAAGGCCCGCGGCCTCGAGCAGGGTGCGTCCGAGCCAGACCTGGAAAAGCCGCTCGCACGCGGCGCCACGGGCCCATGCGGGCCAGAATGGCCATATCGCCACAAGAAAGAAAGCCGCCCCGATCGCCAGCGCCGCCGGCGCCGTCTCGGCCCCGAGCCACGGCACGGGCACCGTCACGTGCGGCCCCAGGAACAGGGCCGGCGCAAGCCACGCCAGCAACCACACACACCACGCCAAGGCGAGGTGCGCCCATGCCGCGCGGCAGTCGGCCTCCGGCGGGGCCGCCATCGTCAACTCCGGACCCGGTGCCCGCCGTCGGCTGTGCGGCGGCGGATCACCTCGTTGGGGATATCGATATAGTCGAGCACGCCGTCAAAACGGCCGATCTGCTCGTAAACGTAGTCCAGGTACTCGACCTTGCGGGCGATGGACTTCTCGGCCAGCAGCGCCGCCTGGCGCGTCGGGGCCTTGCCCCAGCGAATTTCCGTCCGGTTGGCCGTGTAGACGGTCACCTCAGGCCGCGCGTCGCTGCGGCGGTAGCCCACGTTCGAAACGTCCACGACGCGCAGGCCGTACACGCCCTGCCGCGCCGTCAGGCCGTCGGCCACGTGCAGCCCCGCCTGGAGGGCATCGGAGGCCCAGACCTGGCCCGGCCGCGGCGCGGGCCCTTCCACGCCCGCCAGGACCAGCAGCGGCTGGTCCCGCCCGTCGCGGCCGCATTGCCGCAAGACCGGCTCGCGGTATCGTCCGGGCAGGCGGACGCCCTGCTCGTCGACGAGGCAGTAGGCCCCGCCGTCGCGGATAAAGGCCACCGGGCGGCGGAACTTGAGCCTGACGACGAGGCGGCAATCAGGATCGACCCGAGGGTCGCGCTTCTCGACGGCCTCAACCCGCTCGACCCAGAGCGACGAGGCGTACGCGTCGGCGATTCGCCGGCATAAGTCCTTGTCCAGCAAGCTGATACGGTCCGGGAACTCGGGCGCGAGCGACGCCAGGTCCAGCTCGGCCCGCATCTCGGGGGTCATCCACGCCGGCCCCCGCACCAAGCTCACGTCCTCGCGGGAGACCAGGTACGCGGGGCTGGTGGCGGCGATCCGCCCGAGGGCCCGGAACCCGGCCCAGAGGCCCGCGCAGCCGCCGATCACGAGCAGAACGAGGCCCGCGGCAACGAGCGCCCGGCGGCGCAGGCTCGGCCCGTCTGGCGTGCGTTTCGAGGTGGAGCGGCTCTCAGCCACGCTCGGCCTCCTGGTTCACGGCGGCTGCGGCGTTTCCCTCCGGCGCCCGCGCCAGGGCCATTTCCGTCAGGCGCTCGCACAGCCGCGGAAACGGGATGCCCGCCCGCCCGGCCGCCTTCGGCACCAGGCTGTGGCCCGTAAACCCGGGGGTCGTGTTGACCTCCAGGACGAGCGGCTCGGCGGCGGCGGTCAGCATCAGGTCGACCCGCGAGAGGTCGCGGCAACCGAGGGCCCGGTGGGCCGCCAGGGCCGCCTCGATGACGCGGACTTCGACCGGTTCGGCCAGGCCGTGCTCGAAAACGTACTCGGTCCGGCCCGATTCGTACTTCATGTGGTAGTCGTACCACCCGCCGGGCACACAGATTTCCAGCACCGGCAGGGGCGTCTCACCCAGGAGGCCCACGGTCAACTCGCGGCCCGCGATGCGGCGCTCCACAAGGGCGTGCTCATCGTCGGCCCAGACGGCCTCGGCGCCCTCCTGGGCAGCCTGCGGGCCGTCGCAGAGGGCCACGTGGATGCTCGACCCATCGGCCACGGGCTTCACGACGACACCCGGCCCGAGGGCCTCGCAGGCCGCCCTGAGGCCGCGTTCGTCGCCTCGGGCCACCACGCGGTACGCCGGCGTCGGCACGCCGCACGCCGCAAACCGCTCCTTGGCGGCCACCTTGTCCATGGCCAGGGCCGACGCCTGCGGCCCGGACCCGGTGTACGGGACGCCGAGGGCCTCAAGCTCGCGCTGGACCCCGCCATCCTCGCCCCAGGCCCCGTGGAGGGCCAGAAACGCCACGTCCGAGCCCGCCAGCAGGTCGGCCGTCACGCCCCCCGGCCGCACGTCCAGCGCCCGCACCGCGTGGCCCCGCGCGGCCAGGGCCTCGGCGACCGCGCGGCCGCTGGCGAGGCTGACCTCGCGTTCGCGGGACGGGCCGCCCATGAGCACGGCGACGGCCATAGCCGCCCCCGGAGGCCCGAATTGGGGCGTTTCGCTCACGGCCACACCTGGATCTCCAGTTCGAGGTCCACGTCGAAGCGGTCCTTGACGGCCGCCTTCATCGTCTCGACAAGGGCGAGGACGTCGGCGGCGGTGGCGGTCTCGAGGTCCTTAACGACGACGTAGTTGGCGTGCTTGCGGGAGATCATGACGCCGCCTCCCGTCTCGCCCTTCAGGCCCGCCTGGTCGATCAGGGCCCCGGCCGACATGCCGCGCGGGTTCTTGAAGATGCACCCCGCGCTGGCGCCGCTGGTGGGCTGGGTGTTGGTGCGGGCGATCCAGATCTTGCGCATGCGGGCAAGAATGGCCTTTTCGGCCTCCGGGACGAGGCGCAGCTCGGCCTCCAGGATGAACCGGGCCGAGATGTTGCTGGTGCGGTAGCCGAAGGCGAGGTCGTCGCGTTCGCGGTAGAACGGCTCGCCGTGGGTGTCCATGACCTTGACGCGTTCGACGGTCTGGCCGATGTCGCCGAAGCGGCCACCGGCGTTCATCCGCACCCCGCCGCCCACGAACCCCGGGATGCCCACCAGGCACTCCACGCCCGACAGGCCGTGTCGGGCGGCCTCCTCGACCACTTTGCGGATAGGCGCGGCCGCGCCGGCCCGGACAAGGTCGCCCTCGACGTCGATGCGGCTGAAGGCCTTGCCGACGAGCTGGACGACGGCCCCGGAGACGCCTTCGTCACGGACCAGAAGGTTCGACCCGCGGCCGAGGGCCCGTACGGGCACGCCCTCGGCGTCGCAGCGGTGGAGGACCTCGTGGAGTTCGTCCTCCGTGCGGGGGCGCACGAGGTACTCCGCGTGGCCGCCCACGCCAAAGGTGGTCATCCGCCCCAGCGGGGCGTCCCGCGTCACGATGTCGTCAAGTCCCTTGAAGATGGCCATCGGGGGTCCTTGCTTCGCGGGCGGCGTGGCGGTCGCCCAGGGCGCGCAGCACCGGCCGCGCCAGGCGCCACACGTCGCCGGCACCCATGACGAGCAGAACGTCGCCCGGCTGGAGGCTTTCGCCCAGGTAGTGGGCGATACTGTCGAACGACTGGATGTAGACGGCGTCGGCCCCGTGGGCCTGGACCAGCGCCACGAGGTCCTCGCTCCGCACCGCCTGGCGCTCGTTCTCGCTGTCCCGCACAAAGTAGATGTCCGGGACGACCAGTTTATCGGCCTGCAGCAGGGCCAGCGCAAAATCTTTCAGCAGGAAGCGGGTGCGGCTGTGCTGGTGCGGCTGGAAGACCACCCACAGCCGCGCCGGCCGGAACCGGTTCCGCGCGGCCTTGAGGGTGGCGGCGATCTCGACGGGATGGTGCGCGTAATCGTCCAGCACCTTGACCCCGGCCGCCTCGCCCACCAGTTCCATCCGCCGCGCACACCCGGTGAACCGCCCCAGGGCCTCGCAGACGGCCTCGGCCGGGGCCCCCGCCCAGTCGGCCAAGGCGGCCACGGCCAGGGCGTTCAGCACGTTGTGGTTGCCGGCCAGGGCGATGCGAACGTGGCCGTAGAGGGCCCCCTGGCGGTAGATATCGAAGGTCAGCCCGTCCGGCAAGGGCTCGATGGACTCCGCCCGCCAGTCCCAGTCGCCGCCGATGCCGAAGGTGGCGGTGGGCCGCGCGACCCCCGCGACGGCCTCACGCGTGCGGGGATCGGCCCCGTTGACAACCAGCAGGCCGCCCTCGCGGGTCCGCCCGGCAAACGCCCGGAAGGCCGCCCGGATCTCTTCCAGGCCCCCGGGATAGCAGTCCAGGTGGTCCTCGTCCACGTTCAGGATGCAGGCCGCCTCCGGCCGCAGGTTCAGGAACGAGCGGTCGAACTCGCAGGCCTCGGCGACGAAGTGCTCGCCGGCCCCGACGTGGGCGCCGCCGCCGAGTTGCGGCACATCGGCCCCGACCACGAAACTCGGGTCCAGGCCGCATTCCCGCAGGACGAACGCCAGCCACGCCGTCGTCGTGCTCTTGCCGTGCGTGCCGCTGACGGCCATGCCCCGCCTGAGGTCCATCAGCTTGCCGAGGAAGGCCGCATACTTCAGCACGGGGACATCGCGGGCGTGGGCCGCGGCCACCTCCGGGTTCTCGGCCGCGACGGCGGCGCTCGCCACGACCAGGCTCACGTCCTCGGCCAGGTGGGCGGCGGCGTGGCCGGTGTGGATGGCCGCGCCAAGCCCTTCCAGACGCCGTGTGGCGGCGTTCTCGGCCATGTCGCTGCCCGACACCCGGCCGCCCTCCGTCAGGACGAACTCCGCCAGGCCGGACATGCCGCACCCGCCGATGCCCACGAAGTGGACCGTGCGGCCGGCGAACGGCTTGTCGGCTGTCGGGGCGGGTGTCATCAAGCGGCTCTCCACGCGGAGTCTACGGCCCACGGCGGGCCTTGTCAACGTCGGCCGAAAGCGCCTCATGGCGGGCCCGCGTCCGGGCGTCGGCCAAGTCAAGCACAGCGGCCGCCACAGCCTCCGCGGCGTCCGGACGGCCGGTCGCGCGGGCCGATGCGGCCATGGCCTCCAGCCGGGCGGCATCCGACGCGAGGCCCTCGACGGCCTCGCGCAGGCCGCGGGCCGTCGCCTCCGGGGCGTCCGGCCGGTCCTCGACCACGACCGCCGCACCCGCCGCCTCGACCGCCCGGGCCTGGCGGGCCTGGTGCCGGTCCCGGTGATACGGATACGGCAGGAAGACGGCCGGCGTGCCCGTGGCGGTCAGTTCGGCCACCGTCGAGGCCCCGGCCCGCGCCACAGCCAGGTCCGCGGCCGCATAGACCAGGTCCATCCGGTCCTCGTAGGCCCGCAGGACGACCGGCACGTCCAGGTCGCCGTAGGCCTTGGCCACACGGTCGTGGTCTAATACCCCGGAAAGGTGCAGAATCTGCCAGTTCTCGGGCAGGTTTCCGTTGCGGAGCCACCGCAGGACGGCCTGGTTGACGCTCCGAGCCCCGAGGCTGGCTCCCGTCACGAGCAGCGTCCGCCGCGCGGCATCCAGGCCGAAGTGCCCCAGCGCCTCGGTCCGGTCAGCCCCCAGCAGGCTCACCCGCACCGGGCACCCCGTGAGCCGCGCCTCGGCAACGCCCGCGAGGGCGTCCACGGTCTTCTGGAACTGGCAACAGACGAGGTCGGCCCCCGCGGCAAGGCGTCGGTTGGCCCGCCCGACGGCGATGTCCGGGTTCAGGACGACGGTCGCCACGCCGTACTTCCGCGCGACCCGCAGGGGGGCATAGCTCCCGTAGCCGCCCAAGCCGATGGCCACCTCAGGGCAGAACTCCCGGAACCGACGCCGCGCCTGAAGGCCCGCCCGGACCAGGCTCACGGCCAGGCCCGGCCACGTCCACGGCCGCTTCACAAAAAACGGCCGCGTCGCCAGCCGCGTGACCGGGTACGGGGCGCCGTCCATGACACGGGCGTCGATACCCTTGCCGGTGGTCAAGAACGCCAGGGCGGTCTGGGGCCGGGCCGCCCGCAGGGCCTCGGCGACGGCCAGGCCCGGGTACAGGTGGCCGCCCGTCCCGCCGCCCGCCAGGACGACGCGGGAGCCCGTCTCGCGGATGGCGGGGTCGCCGGTCACATGGCCTCCCGGGGGCGTCTTACGAGGGGGGCGGCCCCGGCGTCGGCCCGTGCCGACCGCCAGCCGATGCCCGCCAGGAGCCCCGCGGCCATGCCCATGGCCAGGAGCCCCGACCCGCCGCAACTGATGAACGGCAGCGGAATGCCCTTGGCCGGCAGCGACCCCGTGACAACGCCGACATTGATGACCGCCTGGAGGCCGATGGTGAGCACGAGCCCGCACGCCAGCAGGTACGCGAAGCGGTCCCGGGCCCGGGCGACGATGCGGCCGGCCTGCCACACGAGAAAGGCAAAGAGACCGAGGATCAGGATCCCGCCCAGAACGCCCATTTCCTCGCAGAGGACGGCAAAGACGAAGTCGCTGTCGCTCTCGGGGATGTAGTACTTCTGGACGCCTTCGCCCAGGCCGCGGCCGAAGAGGCCCCCGCAGCCGATGCCCATCAGGCTCTGGCCAACGTGCCACCCCGCCCCCTCCTGGTGGGCCCAGGGGTCCAGGAACGCCAGCAGCCGGTCCCGGCGGAACGGGACCATCCAGACCCACCAATACAGGACGAACGTGGCCGGCGGCACGAGCAGCGCCAGATGGCGCAGGCGGCACCCGGCGATGACGCAGACCAGCGTCCCGACCAGGCCCACCAGCGCCCCCGTGCCGAAGTCCTCCTTCGCGATGAGCAGCGTCACCGCGCCCACCGCCGCCATCGGCACCGCAAACCCGCCCAGGATGCGTTTCGGGTCGGTGCGCGGCCGGGCAAAGTACCACGCCAGGAAGACCGCCAGGGCGATCTTCGCGACCTCCGAGGGCTGGAAACTGACCGTGGCGCCGCCTCCGATCGGCACCTCGTACCACCGCATGACGTGGTTCCGCTCGACGCCGAAGAAGAGGACCCCCACCAGCAACGCGACCACCACCGCCAGGACCGGCACCGCCGTCCACCACCGGTTGAGCAGACGGTACGGCAGGACCATGCCGACGGCCGCGGCCAGCGCCGCCACGCCCAGGTACACGATATGGCGGTCGAACGTGCTGCGGCAGGCGGCGGGGTCGACCGACCGGCTCGCGCTGAAGACGATGACCAGCCCGAGGGCCATCAGGGCCGCCACCGCCAGCAGGAACTGCCTCGGCACGGCAGGCGGCCGCGCCGCGGGGCCCCGCCTCCCGGCCTCGGGCGTCGTGCGAGCCAGCGTGGTCACAGCGTCCTCCCCTCTAGCGGAGTTTCAGCGTCGCCAAGGCGGCGGCGGCGAACATGGTGCCGATCAGCCAGAACCGCACCACCGTCTGCGTCTCCGTCCAGCCCTTGAGCTGGAAGTGGTAGTGGATCGGCGACATCAGGAACACCCGTTTCCCGCCCGTCAGCTTGAAGTACGTCACCTGGATGATCACGCTGAGGGCCTCCAGAACGAAGATGCCCCCCGCCACCAGCAGCAGCAACTCCTGCCGCGTCGCGATGGCCACGTACCCGATGGCCCCGCCCAGCGCCAGGCTCCCGGTGTCGCCCATGAAGACGTGGGCTGGCGAGCAGTTGTACCAGAGGAACCCCAGGCAGGCCCCGCCCAGGGCCCCGCAGAAGACGGCCAACTCCCCCCCGCCGGGCACGTAGGGCAGGTACAGGTACGCCGAGTAGTCCGTCCGCCCCGTGACGTAGGCGATCAGCAGGAAGACGAAGGTGGGCGGCATCATGCTACCGACCGCCAGGCCGTCCATACCGTCGGTCAGGTTGACGGCGTTCGAGGTCCCGGCCACCACGAGTACGGCGATGACGGCGAAGGCCGCGAACGAGAGCGGGATGGGGAACTTGTAGAAGGGCAGGTTCAGGGCGATGCCCCGGCCGCCCCCCTCCGGCAGGCGGATGTCGCCCCCCACGCGGTACAGAAAGTAGGCCAGGAGCACCGCCAGGGCGATCTGGAAGACCAGCTTCTCCCACATGCGAAGGCCGTCGCGGCTCTTGCGGACGAGTTTCAGGTAGTCGTCCACGCCGCCCAGCACCCCCAGCCAGGCGACCGTCAGCATGGCCAGGAAGACGTAGAAGTTGACGACGTCGCCCCACAGGAAGGTCGAGAGCAGGATGGCCGGGACGATGAGGACCCCCCCCATGGTGGGCGTGCCGACCCGGGAGGCGTACATCTCGTCCACGGTCTTGTTGTGGAAATCGACGGCGCCGGCCACCTTCAGCCGCCTTAGCTTCCGGATGACCCACGGCGAGAGCAGCCACAGGATCAGGAACGTCGTGACCGTGGCCATCATCAGCCGGAAGGTCTGGTACCGGAAGACGTTGGCGTAGCGGGCCAGCCCGGCGGCCTGGAACAGGTCGCGGGACCATTCGTTGCGGAAGAAGAGGTAGTAGAACATCGTTCCGCCCGCCCGCATCCCACAGGGCCCCGGCGCCGGCCACCGCGACCCAGGGGTTCGGCGCCGATCGCCGGGAGCCCGCCGCCCCGCCTGCGCCCGGGCGGGGCCGGAAGACCGCCTTCCGATGTGGGATGGTTGGTTACGCTCCCTGGCCGGCGGCGGCCGCCTCGGCCACCGCCCGGACCACCATGTCCATGTGCATCGCCCGCGAGCCCTTCACAAGGACGACGTCCCCGGGCTCCAGGCGCCCGGCGACGGCCTCCGCCGCCGCCGCCGCGTCCGCCACGTGCACCGCCCGGTCCGGCGGCAGGCCCGCCTCGCGGGCCGCCGCGACCGTCGCGGCCGTCTCCGGCCCCGCGGCCACCAGCACGCCGACGCCGGCCTCGACGGCGGCGCGGCCCAGGGCGGCATGGGCCTCGGCCGAGGCCGGGCCCAGTTCGCGCATCTCCCCGCAGGCAAAGACCTTGCGCCGTTCCGGCCAGAGGGCCAGGAGGGCGAGCGCGGCCTCCATGCTCCGCGGGTTCGCGTTGTAGGCGTCGTTCAGGATGAGCACCTCGCCCACCCGCTCCGGCGCGAGCCGCATCGGCAGAGGCTCGAAGGCCGCCAGCGCCGCCGCCGCTTCGTCGCGCGGAACGCCCAGGGCCTCGCCCACGGCCACCGCCTCCAGCGCGAGCACCGCCTGGTGCCCGCCCAGGACCGGCACCGTGAAACCGAGGTCGCCGACCGTGAACGCCAGCCCCGCCTCCGTCTGCACCAGGTCCGTCGCCCGGAGGTCCGCCTCGGCCGCCTCCAGGCCCACCGTGACGACCCGGCCGCGGCATCTCCCGGCCATGGCCGCCACCCGCGGGTCGTCCGCGTTCAGCACGGCCAAGCCATCCTCGGGCAGGGCCTCGACAAGGGCGGCCTTTTCCGCGAAGACCCCCTCCAGCGAGCCCAGGCCCTCCAGGTGGACCGGGGCGACGACCGTCACCGCGGCCACCGTGGGCCGCGCAACGGCCGCCAGGGCCGCAATCTCGCCCGGGGCGTTCGTCCCGAGTTCGCACAGGACGAAGCCGTCGTCCTCCTCGGCCGCCAGCAGCGTCAGCGGCACGCCGACCGCGTTGTTGAAGCTCTTCGCCCCGGCGGTCCCCCGGAGGCGGCGGCCCAGCACCGCCGCGATCATCCCCTTCAGCGTCGTCTTGCCACACGACCCGGTCACCGCGATCACCGGGCACGTCAGCCGCGCCCGGGCCGACCGCCCCAGGTCGGCGAGCGCCGCCGTCGTGTCGGCCACCTCGATGACGGCCGGGCCGGCGTCCGGCGCGGGGGGCGTCTCGACGGCGTCCACGACGAGCGCCGCGGCCCGCTTCGCGTACGCCTGGTGCAGGAACGCGTGGCCGTCGAACCGCTCCCCCCGCAGGGCCACGAAGGCGTCGCCCGGCTCCAGCGTCCGCGTGTCGGTCGAGATCCGGGCCGGCGGGGCATCCGCGCGGCCGCCCACCAGCCGGCCGCCCGTCGCCTCCACGATGGCCTCGACCGTGAACCTCACCCGGCCTCCCCCCAGCCCCGCGCCGCGAGCAGGTCGCGGGCCACCTCGCGGTCGTCGAAGGGCACGGTGCCCTGGGCGGTCTCCTGGTACGTTTCGTGGCCTTTCCCGGCGATCAGCACGAGGTCGCCGGGCCCGGCGGCGTCCAGCGCCAGGCCGATGGCCGCACGCCGGTCGAGCTCCACCTCGACGGCCTGAGGCCGCGTGAACCCGGCCAGGATTTCCTCGGCAATGGCCTCCGGGGCCTCGCCGCGCGGGTTGTCGTTGGTGACGATGACGCGGTCGGCGGCGGCCTCGGCCTCGGCGGCCATCATGGGCCGCTTCGTCCGGTCCCGTTCCCCACCGCACCCCATCACGAGGATCACCCGCCCGCCGCACATCTCCCGCACGGCCCTCAGGGCGTGTTTCACCGCGTCCGGCGTGTGGGCGTAGTCGACGAGCACCGTGAACGGCGCCCCCGACGGCACCGGATCCAGCCGCCCCCGGACCGTGTCCGCGGCCTCCAGGCCGGCGGCCATGACGTCCAGCCCCAGGCCCATGGCCTCGGCAGCGGCGGCCGTGGCGAGGGCGTTCAGCACGTTGTGCCGTCCCAGCAGGTTCAGCCGCACCGTTGTCCGCCCGCTCGGTGCCACCAGCGTGAACCGGCTCCCGCCGACGTCCACGGCCAGCCCCTCGGCGGTCACCTCGGCCGGGCGGTCGAGCCCGTACCGCAGAACCGAGGCCCGCGTCCCGCTCGCGAAGAGTTCGCAGGCAGCGTCGTCGGCGTTCAGGACGGCCGTCGCCTCCGGGCCGAGCCCCGCGAACAGCCGCGCCTTCGCCGCCAGGTACGACGGCATGTCCTTGTGATAGTCCAAGTGCTCGGGCGTCACGTTCGTGTGGACGCCGACGTCGAACTCGATACCGGCCGTCCGCCGCTGGTCCAGGGCGTGGCTGGAGACTTCCATGACGGCGGCGTGGACCCCGTCCTCGACCATCTGGGCGAAGTAGTCGGCCAACTCGAGGGCGTCCGGCGTCGTCATGTGCGAGCGGATCCGCCGCTCCCCCACGGCGTACTCGATCGTGCCGATCAGGCCCGTTTTCCAGCCCGCGACCTCGAACACCGTCCGCAGCAGGTACGTGGTCGTGGTCTTGCCGTTGGTGCCCGTGACGCCGACGGCCCGGAGCGTCCGCGTCGGGAACCCCGCCAGAGCGTGGGCCGCCAAGCCCATCGCCTCCCGGGCGTCGGGGGCGATCACGAGGGGCGGCGTCCGCGGCAAGGGCAGCGGCCGCTCGACCACGGCCGCCGCGGCGCCCGCGTCGATGGCGTCCTGCACGAACCGGTGCCCGTCCACCTTCGTGCCCCGCAGCGCCACGAACAGGTCCCCCGGCCGCACCTGCCGCGAGTCGTGCACCACCCGGGCCACGTCCGTGGCGGGGTCGCCCTCGAGGCGGGCTCCGGGCACCAGGGCCGCCAGTTCCTCCAGCCGCATCCCGCATCCTTCCCTGAGAAGCGTCACAGGCCGCCGTCGCTTTCCGCCAGGACGGTCGGCACCCGCGGGCGGGCCGGCCGGGCCTCCGGCGCCGACGGTTCCACGCCCAGGTACGCCAGGGTCTCTTCCAGAATCCGCCGCGCCGACGGCCCGGCCACCGTCCCCCCGTAATACCCGAGGGCCTTGTCGGGGTGCTTGACCGAGACCAGGACGACCACCCGCGGGTCGTCGGCCGGGGCGCCGGCCAGGAAGTTCGCGAAGTAGTAGTCGTGGCTGATCGCCCGGGTCGCCGGATCGACGCCCTGGGCCGTGCCGGTCTTGCCGAAAACGCGGTAGCCGGGGATGCGGCAGACCTTGCCGGTGCCCTCCTCGACGACGCGGACGAGCACGTCCCGGACCATCGTCCGCGCGGTCTCCGGGCGGACGACCTGGGCCACCACCTCGGGCACCTCCATGTTCTCGACGACCTCGCCGCGGCTGTTCAGGACGCCCCGGAGGATGCGCGGCCTCATGAGCCGCCCGTCGTTGGCCAGGGCCGCGAAGGCCGTCACGAGCTGGAGCGGCGTCGCGAGGAACTCCTGGCCGAACGAGACCCGCGTCGTGCTGTAGCGGGTCCACGCGGACACCGGCCGCACAAGGCCGGCGTCCTCCAGCGGCAGGCCGACGCCCGTTTGCCGCCCGAAACCGAACCCGCTCAGCGTCTCGTGCAAAGCTTGGTTGCCCAGGCGGACGCCGATCTTGGCCATCCCGATGTTGCTGGACTTGGCGACGACCATCTCGAAGGTGAGGGGGCCGTAGCGGTGGCCGGCGTCGCGCAGACGGTGCTCCGCCCAGTACCCGTTCTCGCAATGGAAGGTCTCGCCCAGCCGGACCTTGCCTCGGTCCAAGGCCATGGCCGCGATGAACGGCTTCGCGGTACTGCCCGGGGGGCTGGGGTCGCTCAGCGCCCGGTTCCGCCGCACCTTCGCCGGGACGTCCTGGAACCGGGCCGGGTCGAAGGTCGGCACGTTGGCCATCGCCAGGATCGCCCCCGTCCGGGGGTCCATGATGATGGCGCTGGCCGCCTCGGCCCGGAACGCCTGGACCGCCTCCGCGAGGGCCGCCTCCGTCACGGCCTGGATGGCGGCATCGATCGTGAGGACGAGGTGCTGGCCGTCGCGCGGCAAGGTGAGCTGGTCGCGGGCCGTCCACATCGGCCGCCGCGACCGGTCCGCCAGGGCGTAGATCACCCCCGGGCGCCCGGCCAGCCGCTCGTTGTAGAGCCGTTCCAGGCCCTCGACGCCCTGCTCGTCGATGCCCACGCAGCCGATCACGTGGGCCGCCAGGCTCCCGTGCGGGTACCGCCGCTGGCCCTCGGGGGCGAGGCCCAGGCCGTAGATCTTGAGCTTCCGGACATCCTCGGCCAGCGTCGGCGGCGGCCGCCGTGCCAGCCAGATGAACGACGTCGGCTCCTCCGGCGTCAGCAGCCGGTACAGCGCGTCCCGCTTCATGCCGAGTACCGGGGCGGCGTCGCGGGCCGCCTCGCCGAGGTCCTCCATGACCGCCGGGTCGGCGAAGACGCTCTGGACCTCGACGCTGCCGGCCAGGATCCGCCGCTGGGCGTCCAGGATGTAGCCCCGCATGGCCGTCAGGGGCCGGTAGCTGTAGTGGCGGCGGGTGGCCCGCTCTTCCAGGGCCGGGCCGGACGTGGCATGAATATAGATCAGCCGCCCCGCGAGCGCCGCCAGCGCCGCCCCCAGCCCGACTGTCAGGCACAGGGCCACTCGCTGTTGGCGTCTCGGCACGGACACGGCTGGCACTCCTGGTCTCGAACGTCCCATCCGGCGGGGTCCGCCGGCCTACGGCGGCCCCTGCGCGTGCACCGTCGGCGGCCACGCGTCCGGCGCCGCGGCGCCGCCGGCCTCCTCAGAGGCCGGGGCCGCCGCCAAGCCACGCTTCAGAAGCCGCCCGGGCGCCCGGAGTTCGGCAATCTCCAGGTGCAACTCCCAGCAGGCCTTCTCCAGCCGCCGCTTCTCGCCATACAGGCCGTGCAGCCGCCGAACGGCGGCACCCCGGCCCGTCTTCAGGTCCACCAAGGCCATGGCGGCCAGCACGAGGACCAGGCCCGCCACGGCCAGTCGCAGCCAGAGCCTCATCGCATGGCCACCTGAATCGTGGTCGCGTCGCGCTCCACCCCGTCCAGCAGCAGGATGCGCTGGCCGACGCGCAGCTTCCGCGCGTCCGGCACCAGGTGCTTGTTCCGCAGGTACAGCAGGCGGCCGAGGTGGTCGTCGCCATAGACGCGGCGGGCGATCTTGTAGAAGGTGTCGCCCTCGCCGACGGTCACCATCGCGGGCACCGCGGCCGGCGCCTCGGCCAGCTCGTCGCCGACGCCCAGCATCAGGGCCAGCTCCTCGGCACTGACACGCCGTTCACCCGGCCGTTCCTCGACGACCGCCGTCCCCGTGGCCACCTCGCCGGCCGCGGTCGGACCCGCGGCCGCCGGCCGCGCCGGCAGGACCAGTTCCTGGCCCACGGCCAGGCAGTCCGGGTTGCGGATGCGGTCCCGGTTGGCCTCGTACAGGTCGTGCCACCGGTCGCCGCCCTCCGGGCCGTAGACGCGGCGGGCGATGACCGTCAGGGTGTCGCCGGAGCGGACGCGGTACGTCCGGGCCCGTGGGGCCGGCGGGGCGACGGGTTCGGACGGCTCGCGGCGCGGGCTCTCCCCCGCCGTCCGAACCGGCGCCCTCAGCGGCGTGGGCCGCTCGTCGGTCAGCCGCACCCGCGGGCCAACCGTCGCCACCCAGCCGGCGGCCAGCGGCACGGCCGGGGCCGTCTCCCCCGAGTCGGCTTGGCCGCGCCGCGGCGCCGGCAGCCGCTCCTCGCCCGCGGGGGCGGGGGCGGTATCGGTCCACGTGAAGGTGACGCCGCGGGTTAGCCCGTCCCGGGCCATCAACGGGTCGACCACCCGCTCGGCCGTCGACGCCGGCAACCGCAGGTCGCAGGTCTCCCAGACGGGCAATCGGGCATGGGGCGGCACCTGGGCCGTCACCCGAAAGCTCAGAATGGCCGCGAACACCACGATGAACGCCAAGCCGACCACCAAGCCCACTCTCGCATCCCGTTTCACAGTGCGCTCCCCACTCCGGCACATCCCGAGTTCCGTCCCGACACCGGCGACGCGGCGCCTCGCGCCCCACGCGGGGGCGCCGCGGTGTCCCGCACACCTCAGGTCCCGGCAGTCTCCGGGGCGGCCCGTTCGGCCGCGCGCAACTTCGCGCTGCGGCTCCGCGGGTTCCGGGCCACCTCCTCGGGCCCGGGCGTGAGCGGCTTCTTCACGAGAAGCCGGGCCCGCCCGGCCCGCGCGGCCTCGCGGAAGCGGCGTTTCACGACGCGGTCTTCCACGCTGTGGAACGCCAGCACCGCCACCCGTCCGCCGGGACACAGCTTGTCAAAGATGCCGTCCAGGAAGCCGGCGAGGCTTCCGAGTTCATCATTGACCGCCATCCGCACGGCCTGGAAGACCCGCGTGGCCGGGTGCCCCCGCTTCTTGCGGCGGTAGGGCGCCGGCTGGGCGCGGCTCACGACCTCGGCCAGGTCGGCGACGGTCCGGAGCGGCCGCCGCTCAACGATCGCCCGGGCGATGCGCTTCGCGTACGGCTGGTCGCCGTAGGCGCTGAAGAGCTCGGCCAGGTCGTCGCGTGGCCACCGGTTCACCACCTCGTCGGCGGTCAGGTCCTGGCCGGGGTCCATCCGCATGTCCAGCGGCGCGTCGCCCTCGAAGCTGAAGCCGCGCTCGCCCGCCAGTTGGTCGGACGAGAGGCCCAGGTCCAACAGGGCGGCGTCCAAGGCGCGGAGTCCGGCCTCGGCCAGGATGCCGTCCAGGTCGCGGAAGTTGGCATGAACGACATGGACGTCGCGTTCGCGTCCGAATCGGGCAGTCAGACGCGCGATCGCCTCGGGGTCGCGGTCCGCCAGGACCAGCCGCCCCCCGGGGCGGAGTCGTTCCAACAGGGCCGCCGCGTGCCCCCCGCCGCCCGCCGTCCCGTCCAGGACCGTCTGCCCCGGGCGGGGGGCCAGGAGCTCGAGCACCGGCCCGAGCATGACCGGGACGTGCCGGGTTGACCCGGCGTCAGGCGTCGTCGGCCCCTTCCGTCTCTCAGTGGACGCAGGCGCTCAGGGCGTGGCCGGCCTCCAGGCGTGCCAGCAACAGGCGCACGTCGCCGGAGAAGTCCACGCCGGCATAGGCGCCGCCCCGCTCGCGCACGGCGGCCAGGCGCGTTTCCAGGCGCCGGATCTCGCGGCGAAGCTTGTCGGGCGACATGCACGCCTGGGCGTCGGGACCCTCGAGTGCCTTGCGAACCAGGTCGAGTCCGCCGTCATCCATGTGGTGCGTCACGGCCCCATCCTCCCACAGCATCCCACGAAGTGCGTCCCTCGCTCTCGCAGCGGGCGGCGCCAGCGGGCCGCCCGATTGGTTTCATTAGGGCCGCCCGGGGGGTTGGGGGAACCACCCCGGGCGACCCCCAAGGGGGTCAAAGTGACGGCCCGCTCGGGGCCGGGCCGGGCTCCGACCGCCGCCCGCGATCCCGGTCGCGTTGGGCGGCGTCGGCCTCGGCCATGGCGCGGCCGACTTCGTCGGCCAGCGCGTCCCGCTGAGCATACGCCTCCTTGAGCCAGGCGTCCCAGCGGGCCTCGTCCCAGATCTCGATGTGGTCGCCCACGCCGAGGATGACGACGTTTGTCGAGATATCCGCGAGCTTCAGCAGCCGCTCGGGCAGCAGCACGCGGTTCATCTTGTCGACCTCGACCCGGTCGGCCTCGCCGAACGTCAGCCGCTGCAGCGTCCGCACCCGCGGGTCGGTGTCCGGCGCCTTCCACAGCGCCGCCTTCTGCCGCCGGTACATCTCGGCCGTGAAGAGCCGCAGCGTCCGGTCATAGCCGGCGTCGACGTAGAAGACGTAGCCTTGCTCGCGGGGTTGGATCTGCTCGCGGAGCTTCTGGGGGATGGTGACCCGGCCTTTGCCGTCGATGGCGTGCCGGAACTCACCCGTGAATGGTTCGCTTGATGCCACTCGGCGTCCCCACTTCATCCCACCAAGGGCTACTATCGACTACCAACGCAACCACCTTAACCCACTAATGCGCCCCGGTCAAGCGCAAACCCTATCTGGCGCGTGATTCTGGGGAAGTTAGGCAACCTACATGGTGTTTTGAGAAAAGGGGGAACCACAACATCTTGGGGGCCGACCACAAGACGAAGATTTTTTGCCGATTTTCGCGAAATCCGGTGGGGGGGAGTGGGGCGCCGAAGGGGTCCGCGGGCGCACGCCGGCGCACCTCTGCCCGGAGGCACCGGCGTGGAGATGGCAGGCGGACGAGTGGGACCGCGGGAAGCGCCGCCGACCCGTCCGCGCTACGTCTCGCGCGGCTCCGTGCCGCCACGGGGACGCATCACCACCACCGTGTGGGCGAGCCGGTCGCCCACGCCCTGGCGGAGCGGGCCGATCAGAATCGACAGCATCCCGATCAGGTAGAAGCCCGGGAACTCGTCGACGAAGCGCATGACGTTGCGGCCAACCGCCCTGCCCCAGCCGATGGGCCGCCCCGTCACCGTGCGGACCTCCATCCGCAGCAGCGCCTTGCCGACGGTCCGCCCGACCAGACCCTCGGCCACCGTGGTGTAAACGATCAGGATGCCGGTGCCGACCAGGTGGACCACCACGGTCTCCCAACTCCGTTCGCCCCGCCAGTCGGCCAAGCGTGCGACCACGTCGGGCGCCGTCACCATCAAGGCCGGCACCATCGCGAGCGAGACCAGCACCATGTCGATGACGAGCGCGGCCGCGCGGCGCACCAGCGGCGCCTGCTCCAGGCCCTCGGCGACGGGCGCCTGGACCATCCGCCCCGCCCGCTCCCGGGCCGCGCGCCCGTGCCAGACCAGGAGCAGCGCGAAGCCCATGAACGCGGCCATCGTGAGGACGGAGAGCCAGAGCGGTTCGGCCTCGGCGTCGGCCGCGGCGGCGGGCACCGGCTCGAAGACGCCGGCCTCGGCGGTCTCGATGTCGAGCGCCGCTACGGCCGGACGCCCGTCGGCCCGGCCCGCCAAGACGAACCCGTCGCGCCACCGGGCCAGGGCCAGCGGCCCCGCCGGCAGGTCGCCCTTCAGCGGGCCCACCTCGTGGAAGTCCTCGTCGGCGGTTTCGTAGACGGCCAGGGCCCACGGGCCGGGGGCCGCCTCGCCGCCCGGCTGCCGGTAGAGGCACGCCATGCGGTCGTCCGTGGCCGCCAGGTACGGCCCGTCGCCGACGACGAGGCGCGACGGCCCGCCCTGCCAGGCCTCGCCGCCGTCCTCGCGGTACCGGAACCGCAGGCGGAAGGTCGGGCCGCCGCCCGGCAACGGCTCGTACGGCTCGCGCCACACGAGGTAGACGCGCCCGGCGTAGTACGCCGCCGCCGGGGCCAACACCTCGTCCTTCTGGAGCACCGCCCCGACGCGGTCGACCCGCCAGGCGGACCCGTCGAAGCGGGCGTGGAGCGGGTCGCCGGCGGCGTCCCAGCCGAAGGCGTCGACGCGCAGGCCTTCGGCCGCCACCGCAAACGGCGGCGCCCAGCTCGGCGCGGGCGCCGGCCGAACCTCGGCCGGCGCCTCCCCGGTGGGGCCGAACAGGCCATAGCGGCCCGTCTCCAGGAGCACAAGCCACCGTTCCCGGTAGGCCGCCCCCGCATGCGGGCTGCCGACCGCGTCCCCCGGGCGGTACCACGCGCCGGTGGCGTCGCGGTGCCAGTAGCGGAAGCCGGGGCGCCCGGCAACGGGCCGGGTCGCGGCCACGTAGAGGTTGCGGGCGTTTCCGGCGGCCAGGAGCCGGTCCGCGGGCGGCGGGGCGCCTTCGCCGGCGCAACCGCCGAGCCCGGCGGCCACGGCCGCGAGCAGGATCAGGCAGGCAAGAGGCCGCGCCGCGCGGGCGGCCCGGCCGGCGGGGTCAGAACTGCTTGACAAAGAGGACCCCTCCCGCGTCGCGGCTGGCGTAGGGCACGACCTGGAACCCGGCCACCTCGGGCGGCCCGCCCTTAGCCACGCTGTGACCAACCACCCACCCCAGGGCCGCCCCGAAGACCAGGTCCGAGACGTCGTGCTCGCGGTCCTCGGCGCGGGTGGCGGCCGAGTAGCCCGCGAGGGCGTAGAGCGGCAGGGCCGCCCCCAGCCCGTAGAACTCGTGCATGACCGACGCGAAGCAGACGCTCGAGGACGTGTGCCCGGAGGGCCAGCCCCACCGCTCCCCGTTCGGCGTCTTGTCCCCCATCGAGACCTTCAGGAGCATCGTGCTCATGCCGTTGATGGCCAGGGCCTCGATCATCACCTTGCTCTTGGCGCGCCCGGCCGGGTCGCCCCGGTCCACCGCGACCGCGTACCACGCCCCCGCAATGCCGAAGTGCAGGGCCGGGTTGCCGATGATGGTCCCGAAGTCGTCGGTCTCGGCCAGGCTCGTATCGTTGTCCCTCAGGTGGTCGCGCACCCGCTCGTCCACGTTGTGCCGCACGATCCGGTCGACCCCGAAGGCGAGGCCCAGGCCGGCCAGGTTGACCGGGTCGCCAAAGCTCTTCTTCGTGCCGTCCCAGAGGGCGGCGGGGGAGGCCTTGAGGTCCTCCCAGGCCGTCCGGGCGAAGGAGCGGCGCGGGCTCTCCAGCGGCGCGCCTTGCGGCTTCGCGGCGGCCGCCTTCCCCCGCGGGGCTGCCGGCGTCTCTCCGGGCGTGCCCGGCTCCGCGCCGCCGCCGGCGTGGAGCACTTGGCGGGCCTCCAGGGCGCGGATCGTGCGGTCGGTTTCGCGTCGGACGCGGCCGCTCTCCAGGCCGCACCCGGCGACGGCCGTCACGAGACCCGCCAGTACGAGGCACGCCCACCTGCGCATAGGCTTCCTTTCGGCTGAACGGTTCCGCCGGTCCACCCGGGACATCAGAGGCGACCGAGGACCTGGCGTTGGTACTCCTGTTCGGCCACGCGGCCGCCGCGGTCCGGGTATTTCTCGGCGATGCGTTGCCGGATGACCCCGACCCGGTTGTTGGGGTTGGGGTGCGTGCTGAGGAACTCGGGCGGCCGGCCGCGCCCCTCCATCTCGACGAAGACGGTCAGGAGGTCGATCATCTCGTCGGGGTGGTAGCCGGCGGCGGCCATGTAGTCGAGGCCGATGCGGTCGGCCTCGCTCTCGGCGCCGCGGCTGTACTTCAGAGAGATCAGGCTGCCGACGACCTTGGCCAGCGTCTCGGCCTGGCTGCCCGAGAGGCCGCCCTCCCCGCCTCCGGCGGCGATGGCCGCCGCCGTGATCACCATCTGCAGGCCCATCTGCCGGCTGATCTGCTGGCTCGAGTGCCGCGCGTTCACGTGCGCCACCTCGTGGCCCAGCACGGCCGCCAACTCGCCCTCGCTCGTCATCTCCTTCAGCAGGCCGCGCGTGATGTACACCGCCCCGCCCGGCAGGGCGAACGCGTTGATGACGTCGCTGTCGAGCGCCGTGAAGGTGTACGGGAGGTCCGGGTGGTGGCTGGAGGCGGCCACGCGCTGGCCGACCGTGCGGACGTAGGCCTGGACCGCCAGGTCGTCGAGCGGTCCGCCGAACTCCTGCTCCAGTTCGGGCGCCGCCTCGCGGCCGAGCTCGATCTCCTGGTCCCAGGAGAGCACGATGAACTCGCGCTGCCCGGTGGCCGCCACCGTCGTGCAGCCGCCCATCGCCGCCGGCAGCAGGACGAGCGCCGCCAGCACCGCCAGTCTCCGCCTTGCCGTCATCGCTGCAGCCCTCCTGCCGCGCGCGGCGCCCCGCTCGGCCCGCTCAGCCCGCGGCCGACACGTACGCCATCCGCAGCTCGTACAGGACGTTGTCCAGGGTCGTCTGCTCCTCGGGCGTCAGCTTGCCGCGCGTCTTCTCCTCCAGCACCCCGAGCAGGTCGACGTGGTACTTCGCGAGGTCCAGCCGCTGCATGCTCTGGCCGGTCTGGGGGTGCCGCTGGTCGCTCATGAAGACCAGGGCCTGGGTGGCGAGCATGTTGACGAGGCCCAGGAAGTCGGCCGGGGGCAACTCCCCCTCATCGCCCGCGGCGCCCGCGGCCGCGCCCGCCGCCCCGCCGGCCGCGCCCGGCGCCCCGCCCGCGGCGCCGGCGGCGCGGGCCTCTTCGGCCTGGCGGGCGAGGCGTTCCTTCTCGGCCTGCGCCTCGCGTTTCCAGTCGGCGTCGACGTGGATCGTCTTGTCGCCCTCGGGGGGCGGCGTCTCGTCTGCCATCGGATCCTCCTCAGGCCCGCACCTCGGCCGGCTCCGCCGGGCCGACGGCGCTGCGGCCCAGGGCCGCCGCCACCAGCCCCAGGTAGAACGGCGAGGGCCGCAGCGGCCGGCTCGTGAACTCCGGGTGCGACTGCGTCGCCACAAAGTACGGGTGGTCCGGCAACTCCAGCACCTGCATGATCGGCTGCCCCGGCGCCTTGCCGGAGAAGACCAGGCCACCCGACTCCAGCTTCTCAATATACCCGGGATTCACCTCGTAGCGGTGACGGAAACGAAGTCGCACGGTCGCGGCCCCGTCCATCATCTTCGACGCGAGCGTCCCGGCCTTGATTTCCACGTCCTTGCCCCCCAGGCGCATCGTCGCCCCCATGTCCTGGACCTGAAGCTGCTCGGGCAGCAGGTCGATGACGGGGTGCGGCGTGTCGGCCTGGATCTCCGTCGAGTTCGCCCCCTCCAGCCCGCACACGTGCCGCGCGTATTCAATCACCGCCATCTGGAACCCGTAGCACAGGCCCAAGTACGGCAGGAACCGCTCGCGGGCGTACCGGACGCAGGCGATCTTCCCCTCCGTGCCGCGCGTCCCGAACCCGCCCGGCACGAGCATGCCGTCGCACGCGCGGAGGGCGTCGGCGGCCCCGCGCTCGTCGAGGTCGGTCGTGTCGATCCAGCGGATGGCGACGCGGGCGTCCAGGGCCGCCCCCGCGTGCTCCAGGGCCTTGATCAGGCTGGCGTAGCTGTCGCGCAGGGCCACGTACTTGCCCGTGATGGCGATGGTGACCTCGTGCCGAGGCTCGCGGATGCGGCGACAGAAGTCGTCCCAGCGGCGCATCGCCGCCGCCTCGGCCCGCGGGTTCACCCGGTCGACCAGGTTCAGCAGGTGGACGACCTGCCGGTCGACCTGCTCGGCCCGCATGCGCCCGGGGATCAGGTAGATCGACGGCTCGTCGTGCATCGAGTAGACCCGCGAGAGGGGGACGCTGGTGTAGATGGCGATCTTCTCGCGGACCTTCTCGGTGACGGGGTTGGCGGCGCGGCAGGCGATGATGTGGGGCTGGATGCCGGCCTCCAGGAGCCGCTTGATGCCGAGCTGGGCGGCCTTGGACTTCTGCTCGCCGAGGATGGTCGGCTCCAGGACGAACGTCAGGGCGACGAACAGGGCGTTGCCGGCCCCCTCCTCGTAGGCCAACTCGCGCATGGCCTCGATGTAGTAGGCGTTCTCGAAGTCGCCCACCGTGCCACCGATCTCGACGAAGACGACGTCCGCCCCGGTCGTGTGGGCCAGCCGCCGCAGCCGCGCCTTGATCTCCCCCGTCACGTGGGGGATCATCTGGACGTCCCGGCCCAGGTACTCGCCGCGCCGCTCGCGGTCGAGCACCGCGCGGAAGATCTGGCCGTTCGTGGTGAAGTTGTCGCGCGTCAGGTCCTGGTCGAGGATGCGTTCGTAGGTGCCCAGGTCCATGTCGCATTCCATGCCGTCGTCGAGGACGAAGACCTCGCCGTGGCGGTAGGGGTTGAGCGTGCCGGAGTCGACGTTCAGGTAGCCCTCGAGCTTGACCGGGGCGACCGTCAGACCCTTGTCCTTGAGGAGCTTGGCGAGGCTCGAGGCGAAGATGCCCTTGCCGAGGCCGCTCATCACCGTTCCGAAGACGATGACGTACTTGGTCCGCCCCCGCTGGTAGCCGTCCGGGATGGGGGTGTAGAACTCGGTTTCCTCGGTGCGGTCGGCGACGCTCTCCAGCAGCTTGTTGACGGACATAAATGGCCTCTCAGGTCAGGGCTCCACGGCACCGTTTCACGAAGGCCGCGTAGTCCTCTTGCGTGTCGATGCTGAGCGGGGCGTGGTCGGTGACAATCACCCGCATCCGCCCGCCGTGTTCCAGCCACCGGAGCTGCTCCAGCCGCTCCGTCAGTTCCAGCGGCGAGGGCGCCAGCCGCGCGTACCGCGCGAGCGCCGCCGCACGGTATCCGTAGACGCCGAGGTGCAGCCGGAGCGGGGCCCGGCGGGCCGGTTCGCCGTCGCGGGCGTACGGGATGGCCGCCCGCGAAAAGTAGAGGGCGTCGCCCGTGGCCGCCACCGCCACCTTCACGGCGTTCGGGTCGGCCGCCCCCCCCGCGCCAAGCGGCCCGGCCAGCGTGGCGGCCTCGATCGCCGGGTCGGCCTCCATGGCCTCGACCAGGCGGTCGAGCAGCGCCGGGGGGAACTCGGGCTCGTCGGCCTGGAGGTTGATGACGAGGTGCGCCTCCGGCGCCCCCGCCGCCACCTCCGCCGCCCGGTTCGTCCCGCACGGATGGTCCGGCCGCGTCATCACCACGGGCGCCCCGAAGCCGCGCGCCGCCTCGGCAATCCGCGCGTCGTCGGTCGCCAGGACGACCCGGTCGACGCGCCGCGCCCCGGTGGCCACCTCGTACACGTGCTGGATCAGGGGGCGGCCGGTCTCCGAGGCGAGAGCCTTCCCCGGGAAGCGCTTCGACCCATATCGGGCAGGGATGACACAGAGGACGCTCATGCGCACGCGGGCTTCGGGCCCGGGCCGCCGCGCGCGGCCCGCTTGGCCTGAGACTAGGCCCCCGCCGCCCCGGTGTCAACTGCAATCACCCCTGGCCGCCCTGCAACGACCGCACCAGGCCGCACGACGCCTCCGCCACCTCCGAAACCTTCAGCTCCGTCATCCCGTGGATGCCGGTGCGCAGCGTGTCGCGGATCGGCGAAATCCACTTCGAGGGCATCCGCCCCGCCCCGAGCACCAGGCCCACGATCGACCCGACCGTCGCCCCGTTGCAGTCGGTGTCGAACGCACAGGTGACCGCGCGGCAGACGCTGCGCTCCCAGTCCAGGTCGCCCCACAGCAGGCCCACCGCGACGATGGCGGCGTTGGAGATCGTGTGGCACCAGTCGTGGCGGTCGGCCTCGTCCCACCGCGCGTGGACCGCGTCCAGGACCTCCTCGTAGCGGCCCCCCTCCTGGTGCCAGGCCAGGACCTGCTCCAATTCTTCGGCCAGGCGACAGCGGGCGGGAATCTGCGCGAGGCCCGCACGCACGATCTCGCGCGGATCGTCCAGCACCCACGCCGCCGCCAGCATCGCCGCCACCCACATCTCGCCGTAGAGGCCGTTGCGGACGTGGCTGATGGCGGCATCGCGCCAGGCCCACTCGGCCGCCCGCTGCGGGTCGCCCGGGGCCGCCCACCCGAAGAAGTCCGCCCGAATCTGGGCCCCGATCCACTCCCGGTACGGGTTGCACCACGTGGCGCTCGAAAACGGCCCGTCGACGGTCCCGTCGGGCGCCGGGGGCGGCACCATGGTCGCCAGGTTCTGGTACGCCACCCGCTCGGCCGTGCAGACGTGCAGGAAGGGCAGGTGCCGCAGCCAGAACTGGGCCACGTTCGCCGGCGTGAAATCCGCCCCGTGCTTCCTGAGGATCGCGTACCCGACGGCCGTGTAGTTCGTGTCATCGTCCTCGGGCATCGCCTCGATGCCTTCGACCACGGTCGGCGGCGGGGCGCCCTCCGGCCGGTCCGCGAACCAGTTCTCCTCCCGCGCCACCGCCGGGTCGACCGCCATCTGCCAGTAGTCGGCCAGCGGCCAGCGGTCCTGAGCCCGGAGGATGCGCTCCATCGACGCCCGGCGGCGGCCCTCGACCGGTTTCCCCGCCAGGCACCCGCAGCACCGCCCCAGCCACGCCCCGTACAGCCGGTCGTGGAGCGCCTCGTCGGTCAACTCCGGCGGCGCGACGTCCGGCCCGGCCCCCGGCCGCGCCGCACGGATGCCGGCCGGGTCGTTCGGCTCCGCGTGGGGGGCGTCGGGACGGAACGGCAGGCTCTGGACGCGTTCCAGCAGCGCCCGGGCGCGCGGCTGCAGGGCGAGGTCATCGTCCAGGGCCTCGGCGCCGAGGGCGTCGAATTCGGCCTCGACCGTCGCGAGGTCGCGGCCCTCTTCGGCGGCCTGGCGCCGTTCGATGGCCACGGCTTGCCGCGTAATCCACATCCAGGCGTCGCGCGTCCAGGGGACGGGCATGGGACGTCCTTTCTCCGGGCCGAAGGTCGGCGCGCACCCAAGCCACGCACGGGGCTTGCGGCAACCAAATAAAGGAGCGCTTCCCGCGCGCACCCGCGCAGAAAGCGCCGGAAAAACGACCTCGGGCGGAACGTGGGCTGCGCTACTGGAGCCGGTCGCCGCGCACCGCCCTGCGGATGGCCGACCGCAGGAAGGTGCGGCAATCGTGACCGTCGCGGCCGCACAGGGCGTCGATCGCCTCGACCAGCGCCCGGTTGCCGCGCTCCAGAAGGTCCAGCGCCTCGCACCCCTCGGCCCCGCAGCGGCCGACCTCGTCGACCACCAGCCCCAGGTGCCTCAGGGCGATCTCGTCGGCCGCCTGCCGGTCGCCGCGACGAAGCCGACCCACCAGGTCGGTCGCCTCGTCGGCGTCCGGGGCCGCCAACCGTCCCACCTCGCGGCGGTAGGCACCCAGCCAGCCGCCGTTCGTTTCGGTGGTGGTATCCAGCTCGGTCATTTCGACCATACCTCTTGCCTCGGTTGCGGGTTCAGCGTCCGTGCCGTCCGGCACCGCCCCCGGAAGAGACGGTCCGCGGACCGCGATGTGCTGCCGGATACTGACCTGCGGGTTCTCCCGCACGATGTGACCGGGTCAGTCTCCTGGTCCGGAGCCTAACCCCGCAACGTGGCTCAAGGCCTCGTGACCCCCTCGTCATCCCTATTGTGGTCACGGACCCCCACGCCAGTCAAGGCCAAATCGCGGGGCGTCGGCCCTTTTGCGGCCGGGGCGCCGGGCCCCGCCTCGACAGCGGCGCCCGGCCGTCCGGCCTCCCCCCCTGGCGGCCGGTACCCGTACCGCGCACCTATTATACGCGGCCGACTGTGAAGGGCGCGTGCAAGTCCGTTGCCAACTCTGTTAAGGAAGCGGCGCGTCGCCATCAGAGACCCGTCGGTGCATCTTTGGGAGCATTTCCGGCCCGCCAACCGGAAGAGGGCGCAGGCGAAATCTGTTGCGTTGCGGCAGCACGCCCGGCACGTCCCGGGGCCGGGATAGGTACCCGCGGAGGCCCAAGCGGTTACGCCACAACAGCTTACCGCGGACGCGTTGCCGCACGGCCACAACGTTGCCCGAAAACAACGCCCCGCCGGCCCTTCCCAAGTGGTTGGCGCCACCGCTGGCGGGCTCGTAGACCGGCCCGCTTTCGGTTGCATTCCCCCCGCCCAGCCCGTACAACCCCTGCCATGCGCAACATCGACCACGAAGCGGACGTCTGCGTCGTCGGCGGCGGCATGGCGGGCCTCACGGCCGCCCTCGCGGCCGCGCGGCACGGGGCACGAACCGTCCTCCTCCAGGACCGCCCGGTCCTCGGCGGCAACGCCTCCAGCGAGTGCCGCGTCCACATCCAGGGCGCCGACCGCCACAACCAGCGGCCCAACCTCCGCGAGACCGGCCTGCTGGAGGAAATCCGCCTCGAGAACCTCGCCCGCAACCCCACCCGGAGCTGGGGCATCTGGGACACGGTCCTCTACGAGCGGGCCGCCCTCCAGGACGGGCTCGCCCTGCTCCTCAACTGCACCTGCCTCGGCGCGGAGACGGACCGCGGCCGCGTCCGCACCGTCACCGGCTGGCAACTGACCACCGAGACCCGCCACCGCGTCGCCGCCCGGGTCTTCATCGACGCCTCCGGCGACGGCATCCTCGCGCCCCTGACGGGCGCGCCCTTCCGCATCGGCCGCGAAGGCCGCGCCGAGTACGGCGAGTCGCACGCCCCGCCCGAGGCCGACGCCAAGACCATGGGCATGTCCCTGCTCTTCCAGGCCGCCGACACCGGCCGGCCCCAGCCCTTCGAGCCCCTGCCCTGGGCCTACACGTTCGCGTCCTGCGACGAGATGCCGCACGGGGTGCGCGGCCACCGGCACCTCCGGATGGGCTACTGGTGGGTCGAGTTGGGCGGCGAAAACGACAGCATCCACGACGCGGAGCGCCTGCGGCACGAGCTGCTGCGTGTCGTTTACGGCATTTGGGACCATATCAAGAACCGCTGCCAGGAGCGGGACCGCGCCGCCACGTGGACCCTGGAGTGGGTCCAGTTCCTCCCCGCCAAACGCGAGAGCCGCCGCTACGTCGGCGCCCACGTCCTGACGCAGAACGACGTCGAGGCCGGCGGGCCCTTCGACGACCTCGTCGCCTACGGCGGCTGGACCATGGACGACCACCCCCCGGCCGGCTTCTGGTGCACGCGGCACGGCGCGCCGCCGACGATCCACCACAAGACGCCCTCGCCGTTCGGCATCCCGTACCGGTCGCTCCGGTCGGCCGAGGTGGCGAACCTGATGGCCGTCGGCCGATGCGCGAGCGCCTCGCACATGGCCATGAGCAGCACCCGCGTCATGGGCACGGGGTGCAGCATGGGCCAGGCCGCCGGCACCGCCGCCGCCATGGCCGCTGCCGCCGGCACCGACCCCGCCGCCCTCGGCCACCGCATCGGCGCCCTACAGCAGGCCCTGCTCCGCGACGACGCGTACCTGCCCGGCGTGCCGCAGGCCTTCGGCCCCCTGACCCGGGGGGCGCGCCTGGCGGCCTCGTCCGGGGACCCCGCGCCGCTCCGCGACGGGGTGAACCGGCCCGTGGGCGACGACCCGCACGCCTGGCCGTGCCGCCCCGGCGACCACGTCGAGATGACCTTCGAGCGGCCCGAGCCGGTCGAGACGGTCTCGGCAATTGTCGCAAGCGGGCTGGACCGGAACGTGATCATGAGCTACCATCCGGGCGGCGGGACCGAGCTGCTCACGGCCCTGCCGGACGATATGCCGCGCGACCTGCGCCTGGACGTGCTGGAGGGCGGGGCGTGGCACGAGGCCGCGCGCGTCCGCGACAACCGACGCCGCCTCGTCCGCCTCGGCCTCGGCCGCCGCGTCGACGGCGTCCGCGTCGCGGTCGAGCGGACCTGGGGCGCCGAGGCGACGCGCCTGTACGCCCTGTACGTGGACTGACCCGCGCGCGGCGGGCGGTGGAGGAGAGGCCGTGGACTACCTGGAGCAGCCGCTCGCCCGGTACATCGAGGATGCCGCCGCCGCCACCCCGACCCCCGGCGGGGGCAGCGTCACGGCCCTGGCGGGCGCGCTCGCCTCGACCATGGCCTCGATGGCCGGGGAGTTCACCGCCGGCCGCGAGCGGTTCGCCGAGTCGCAGGAATCGGTGGCCGATGCGCTGGCGCGCCTTTCGGAAACGCGCACCCGCCTGCTCGAACTCGCCCACAACGACATGGCCGCCTACGAGGCCATCCGCGAGGCCGGCCGCCTGCCGCGCGGCACCGAGGAGGAGCAGGCCGCCCGGGGCGACGCGCTGCGCGAGGCCACCGCCGAGTCCCTCGAGGTCGTCGAGGCGGTCCTCGCCGCCTGCCTCGACGTCCTGGAGGTGACCCGCGAACTGGCCGAGACGGCCAACCCGAACCTGATCAGCGACGTCGGCGTGGCGGCGGAGCTCGCCCTCGGGGCGGCCCGCGCCGCCCGCGTGAACGTCCGCGTCAACCTGCGCGGCTACGGCGACGGCGCCCACGCCGACGAAGTCCGCCGGCGCACCGAGGCCGCCCTCGTCCGCGCCGAGCGGCTGACGGGCGAGGCCCGCGCCCTGGTGGAGACCGCCCTGGAGAGCCCCTAGACGATGGCCCTGGACCGCGATTACAAGATCGACACCTCCTCAAGGCAATGCGCCGCGTGCGGCCGGCCCTTCGACGTCGGCGAAACCTACGTCTCGGCCGTGGTCGAGACCGGCGAGGAAGACCGCTTCGAGCGCCGCGACTTCTGCGACGGCTGCTGGCAGCCCGACGGGGCCTACTTCAGCTTCTGGCGGACCCGCGTCCCGCCGCCCGAGCCGGAGGGCACCGGGCCGCGCCTCGCCGACCTCGACCGCCTGATGCGGCTCTTCGAGCGCCTCGGCGACGAGACCGACGACGCCAGCCGCCGCTTCCGCTACGTCCTCGCCCTGGCTTTGATGCGGAAGCGCCGCCTCAAGCTCTCGGCCTCGCGGCGGCTGCCCGACGGCGGCGAGGAACTGACCGTCCGCGTGGCCGGGACCGACACCGAGTTCGCCGTCGTCGCGCCGCGCCTGACCGAGGACGAGGTGCTGGCCGTCGCCGACCGGCTCCGCGAAATCCTCGACATACCCGAGTCCTGGGAGGCCCGAGATGCGGGCACTGACGACACCACGCCGTAACGGTCTGGCCCGCGCGGCCGCCCTGCTGGTTGCCGCCGCGGCGTTCGCCTGCGCCGGGTGCGGCCCGGAACGGTCGCCCCTGCCGGCCGGTCCGCTGCCCGAGGTCACCCCCGAGCGGCTCCTCCTGGAGCACCACCGCTGGGTCGCCTCCCTCGACCACCTCTGGGCGAAGACCGAGCTCCTGGTCAACTTCCCCGTCTCCGAGGACAAGCGCGAGCAGCACCTCCTGGCCGGTCACCTCATGCTCCAGCGGCCCGACCTCCTCTACGTCCACGGCCGCGCCACCCTCGTCGGCGAGGTCCTCGTTGCCGCCGCCGGGGCCGAGCGGTACTGGCTCTACGTGCGGCCGGAGATCAACACGGTGTACGTGGGGGAGCGCGGCGGGCCGGGCGAGGCGCGCCTGTTCCTGCCGCCGACGCTGCTCATCGAGGCCCTCGGCCTCGTGCCCGTCGAGCCGGGCCCCGGGCGCGGGATGCGGCTCGACCTCTTCGGGCGCGACGCCGTCCTGACCGAGACCCTGGCCGCCACCGGCCAGGTGCTGCGGCGGATCTGGTTCGACCGGGCGACGAGCCGGCCGAGGCGAATCGACCTCTACGACGCCGCCGGCCAGCGCCGCGTCATGAGCGAACTGCTCGCCTACGAGCCGGTCGGCGGAACGGACGTCTGCACGAGCTACCGCGTCCGGTTCCTCGGGGAGCAGGCGGTACACCTGGCGCTGACGCTGAAGGACGCGAAGCGGGACAAGGCGCCGAACCCGAAGCTCTTCGTCTACCGCCGCCCCCCGGGCGCCGAGGAAGTGGACCTCGACGCGCCCCCGCCCCGCCGGGCGACGGGCCCGGCGCCCGTGTCAGTCGGCCGGTAGCGCCTCGTCCGGGCGGAGCGTCACGTGCCACGAGAGCAGCATCGGGCTGTATCGGCCGCACATCCATCGCTCGTGGTGGCGATGGGGGCGGGCGAACTCCATCCACATCGCGAGCGTGACCGACCCGTCCTGGCGCCGCACAATCCGCCACGACGCCGGCTGCCCCTCGGTGCGGATGCCGTGCTCGCGGAACGGCAACGAGACCTTGACGCCCGACTCCCGGAACGGGAGCCAGTTCTTGACCTGGGGCTCGCGATAGAAGAGGTTCTCGCCGGTGGCGGTGTCGACGGCCCGGACGAGGGCCCCGCCCAGCTCCGGCGCGACCTCGACCCGCAGGTACGCGTTCTCGAGGACGACCGTCTCGATGGTCCGTTCGCCCCCGAGGCGTTCGCTGCCGTGGACGCGGGCCGGGGCGCGCGGCCGTGTCAAGCCGCGCAGCGGCGCGCGGCCTACTCCTTGACCGCCTTGGCCGCCTCCGGGTCGCCCGTCAGGATGCAGATGACGGGCGTCGTCAGGTACGTGTCCGCCACGGCCGACACGTCCTTCGGCGTCACGGCCTGGACGCGGTCGATCTCCTCGCGGGCGTACCGGTAGCCAAGGCCGAGGACCTCGTCGAGGGCCGCCTCGAAGGCCCAGCCGTCGACGGTCTCGCGGCCGAGTTCCTTGGCGGTAACGATGGTGGCCCGCGCGGGCTCGAGCTGCTCGGGCGTATAGGACTCCGTCCGCGCGCGGGCGAGCGCGCGCCGGATCAGGCCGACCACCTCCGGCACCTTCTCGGGCTGGCAGACGGCGTAGGCCGCGATGTACCCCGGCCTCAGGCCCGCCATCGCGTAGGCGTGGACCTCGTAGACGAGGCCCGCCCCGCGGAGCGTCTCGTGCAGCCACCCGCCCGGCATCCGGTAGCCGCTCACGATCGTGTCGAGCACGTCCATGGCGGCCCGGGCCTCGACCGCGTACAGGTCGTACCCGGGGTACGCGACGGTCACGATGGCGATGGGCTTGTCGGTGCCCTTGATGTGGACCTCGCGCTTCTTGACGGTGCGCGGCTCGGCGTCTGTCGGGAACGCGACGCCCGCCTTCGCGGGCAGCGTGCCGAAGGCCTTTTCGGCCATCCGCTCGACGGCGTCCGGGTCGATGCCGCCGAAGGCCGCGATCACCAGGTTGTCGCCGGCGACGAGCCGCTTGTGCCAGGCGGCCAGAGCGTCGCGGCCGACCGCCCGGACGACCTCCTCGCGGCCCTGGACGGGCCAGCGGTAGGGCGAGTCGGTGAAGAAGGTCTCGCGGAAGTGCTGCTGGGCCTCGCCCCGCGGGCTGTCGGCGAGCTGCGCGAGCTCCGCCAGGAGCTGGGCCCGCACGCGCTCGACCTCCTCGGCCGGGAAGTCCGGCCTGGCCAGCGCGTCGGCGGCCAGGCCGAACGTGGCCTCGACGTCACCCGCCAGGCACCGGGCGGAGAGGTAGAGCGTGTTGCGGCCGGAGGAGGCGTTCATCTCGGCACCCATCGCGTCCAGCGTCCGGGCGATGGCCTCGGCCGACCGGCCGCCCGCGCCCTTCAGGAGCATCCGGGCGGTGAACTGGCTCGTGCCGGCGGTCTCGGCGTCCTCGACCGAGAGCCCGCCCCGCAGGCAGAACTGGAGACTCGCCGTCGGGTGCCCCGGCATCGGGCAAAGGAGCAGCCGCACGCCGCCGGCGAGCGTCCGCGCCTCGATGGCGGGAGGGCCGGCGGCGGCCGGCGGCGGGGCCGCGGCGCCGGGCACGGCGTCCGGCGTCCCCGCCTCGGCGCCCTTGGGCCTCACGACCGTCTCGCACAGCCGCGCCGGCCGCAGGTACGCCCGCGCGACGCGGAGCACGTCGTCGGCCGTCACGGCCTGGATGCCCTCGACATAGCGGTCCGAGAAGTGCGGGTCGCCGACCAGCAGGGCGCTGGTGCCGAGGTCGGTCGCGACGTCCTCGCACGTCTGGAGCCCGAAGACGTGCTCGGCAATCTTCTGGCGCTTGGCCCGGGCGAGTTCCTCGTCGGTGACCCGCTCCTGCGCGGCCCGGTAGAGGTGCTCGAGGGCGCGCGTGCGGGCCTCGTCGGCCTTCTCCGGCTCGCCCTGGAGGAAGACGACGAACCGGCCGCCGTCGAACCCCGCGGGCGTGTAGCTCCAGCACGCGAGGCCCTGGACCAGGCCGCGCCGCTCCCGCAGGTCGGCCATCAGGCGCGACGACCGCCCCTGGCCGAGGATGAACGCCAGCACGTCCAGCGGGTACAGGTCCGGGTGCGTCAGCTGCACCGTCGGGAACTCCAGCAGCCGCCGCACGCTCGCCACGTCCAGGGCCTTCTCGGCGTAGCGCGGCCCGGTCAGGGGGACGCGCTCGGGCAGGACGGTCGGGGCGACGTGGCGGCGCGGCCAGGAGCCCATGACGCGGCGAAGGGTCTCGAAGACGGCGTCGGCGTCGAAGTCGCCGACGGCGACGGCCACCGCCCCGTCCGGCACCGCCACCCGGGCGTGGTACGCCGCCAGGTCGTCCCGCGTCAGGTTCCGCACCAGCTCGGCGTGCCCCAGCACCGGGTGCCGCGCGGGGTGCCTGACGAAGAACTGCTCGTCCGACAGCCGCCACAGCGCCCGGCCGGGGTCGGCCTCGGCCCGTTCGATCTCGCGCTGGACCACCTCGTGCTCGCGGTCGAACTCCTTCTGGGTGATCGTCGCGTGCATGACGTAGTCGGCGATGATCTCGACGAGCCGGTCGATGTGGCCGGCGCCGACCTGGCCGTGGTAGCAGACGAACTGCTTCGAGGTGTGGGCGTTGGTCATGGCGCCGATGGCGTCGAGGGTGTCGCGGATCGCCTCTTCGGTGCGCGTGGGCGTCGTCCCGCCCGAGACGAGGTGCTCCAGGAAGTGCGAGACGCCGGCCCCGGTCCAGGGCCCTTCGTTCAGGCTCCCCGCGGGGAGGTAGACCCGGAAGGCCGCCACCCCCGCCAGGTGCCGCTCCTGGACGATGACCTTGAGGCCGTTGTCGAGGGTCTCGATCCGCTCGACGGGCGTCGCCCGGGCCTCGCCCGCGCGGGCCGCCCCCGCCACCGCGGCCAGAAGGACCGCCGCCATCGCCACCGCCACAGTCGCCGTCCGCATCCGCATCATGCCTTCCCTTCCGGCCCGATCAGGTCCCATGCCGCCAGCACCATCACCTCGGCGAACCGGGCGGCCTCGTCCAGGGCGATCCACTCGCCCGCGACGTGACACACGTCCTCCGGCCCGAAGGTGAATCCGACGGACGGGATGCCCGCGAGATTCATGAACTTGGCCACCGTCGCGCCGCTCATGCCGAACGGCATCGGCCGGTGGCCGGTCACCTGCGCCGTCCGGTCCTGGAGGATCGCCACCAGCGGGTGCCGCGGGTCGACGAGCGACGGCTCCTGGGCCGAGAGGACCTCCAGGCCCATCGTCACGCCCTCGGCACCGGCCTCGACCTCGGCGAGCGTCGCCTTCAGCTCCGCCACCAGCGCCTCGCCGTCCGTGCCCGGGTGGTACCGCACGTCGAGCAGGGCCTCGGCCTTGCCCGGCGTGATGTTCGGCACCGTGCCACCGTGGACCGCCCCGAGGTTGAGGGTGGGCGGCGTGAAGAGGTCGGTCGCCCCGCCCGGCGGCCGCCACGAACGGATGCGCCCGAGGAAATCGAGCAGCGGCCACAGGGCGCTGGCGCCCTTGTCGGGCTCGGAGCCGTGGACCTGGCGGCCGGTGGCGGTCACCCGCATAAAGAGGACGCCTTTCTCGCCCACGTCCACGAGGCGCATCCCGTGCCCGGCGTCCGGCACGATACCCGCCTCGGCCTCCAAGCCGCACTCGTCCAGCAGGTACCGCATGCCGAGGCCGCTGCCGGCCTCTTCGTCGGCGGCCGCCACCAGGACCAACTGGCCCGCGAGGTCGGCCTCGCGCTCCTTCAGGTACGCCGCCGCCACCAGCGACGCCGCCAGCGGGCCCTTGTCGTCCATCACGCCGCGCCCGACCATGCGGCCGTCCTCGACAACCGGCTCGAAGGGGTCGCTCTCCCAGCCGTCGCCCGCGGGGACGACGTCGGTGTGGAGGGCGAGGCAGAGGCGCGGCCGGCCGGAACCGACGCGGGCGACGAGGTTCGTCCGCCCCGGTGCCTTCTCGAACGTCTCGTACGGGATGCCGCGCGCGTCGCAGAACGCCGCGATAACCGGCACCGCCAGGTGCTCGTCGCCGGGCGGATTCACCGTCCGCGCCCGGACGAGGTCCGCGAGCAGCTCCGCGAGCGCGTCGCGGTGGGCCTCGACGTAGGTGCGGACGGCGGCGGGGTCGATGGGGGTGGGGCTCATCGCGTTCCTTCATGCAGGCGGCGGGGCCGAACCGTTACAGGCGGCACGCCTCGCCTACTCCACCGGCGTCTCGCGGCCCTGGTCTACCTCTCGGAGATACGCCAGGGTCCGCTCCAGATCGCTCTGGAGGTGCCGCACCCGCAGCAGGCTGCGAATCCGCGTCAGCAGTTCCAGCCGGTGAATCGGCTTCGACAGGAAATCGTCCGTTCCGGCGTCGACGGCCCGCTCGATGTCGCCCGTCTCGTTCAGGGCCGTCACCATGCAGATCGGAATCGACGCGGTCTCGGGGTTGCTCTTGAGGGTGCGGCAAATCTCGTAGCCGCTCATCTTCGGCATCATGATGTCGAGCAGGATCAGGTCCGGCTTCGCCTCGGCCACCTTCTCGAGGGTCTCCTCGCCGTCCCGCGCCACGACGACCGTGCACCCGACGTCGTCCAGGTAGGCCTGGAGCAACTCCACGTTCTGCTCGTTGTCGTCGGCGATGAGGATCGTCGACTCGCGGACGTCCCGCTCCATGTCGCCGCCCATCGGTCCCTCCCCGCGTTCAGTCGGCCGGCTCCAGTTTCTGGAGCAGCGTGTGCGTCCGTTTCGGAAGGTCCTCGCTGCCCGCCACCGCCAGCGCCCGCATGTGCGCCCCCAACCGGTCCAGGCCCTCGGGCGTCTCGGCCTCGTACCAGTGCGGCACCAAGTCCAGGGCCAGGCCGAAGGCCTCCGCCCGGTCCACCAGCGCGTCGAAGACGCCATCGCCCGCCCAGTCGAACCCGTAGAAGAGCTCCGGCCGCTCCAGGCTCAGCCCCACCAGGTACAAACCGCCCTCAACGGTCGGGCCCAGCACCACGTCGGCCACCAGCAGCCGGTCGAAGGCCTCCAGCACGAGGCCGCCCGGGACGGTCGGACAGTCGCCGAGCAGCATCACGGCCCGCCGATGGCCCGTCCGCAGCGCGTCCTCGAAGAGCTTCGCGAGCGCCTGCCCCGGCGTCTGGCCCGGCTGCAGCACGCACCGCCAGTGCCGCGAGGCCAGCAACTCGATCTGGCGCCGGGCGCCGCGCGGCCGGTAGGCGATGACGCGGCTGTGGACGGCCAGGTGGGCGAAGCGCTCCGCCAGGTCCATCACCATGCTGCGGTACAGCTTGGCCGCCCCCGCCGCCCCCAGCAGCGGCACGAGGCCGGGCTTGACCCGCCCGGCCTTCGGAGCCTGGACCAGCATACCGAACAAGGTGGACACGAGCCGACCCTGCCTCCCGAGGCGTTCCTGTGATGCGAGCGTCCGTGGTTCATCGTGTAACGCGTCCCCCGCGGCGGCACCGGTCGGACGCTCCGCCCGCCCGGTGGCGGACGTGCGGATTATAGGTGGACGCCGCGCAGGCCGTCCACTAAAAAGGGCATCGCGCCGCACCGGCGGGCCCCCCCGCCACGCCGCGCGCCGCCCGCTCCCACAATAGAGAGGAAAGGCCCCGCCATGCGCCGCACCCGCCTCGCCCGGCTCGACGACGTCCGCGACGGCCACGTCCTGGCCGGCCACCTTGCCGGCCGCTACCTGACCGAAGGCGGCCTCGGCTTCAAGACCCCCGGCCAGGTCACGCATCCCGGCCGGCACGTCCACGAAGACGACGAAGAAGCCTTCATCATCTTCCAGGGGCGCGGCGAGATCGAGGTCGACGGAACGCGCCATCCCATCGCCGCGGGCGACGTCCTCATCGTCGAGCCCGGCGAGGACCACCATCTCATCAGTTCCGAGGACGACCCGCTCGTGACGCTGTACCTGCACGCGGGCGGTCGGCCCCGCGGCGCGGGCGCGTAAGCCATTGTCCCAGAGGGCCCCAGGGGTATCTCCTACCCCTATAGTTGCGCTTGTGCCGCAAGTTTTTCACGAGGAAGCTTGACTTGGCCAAAGGGTTCCGCCGATACTAGACGGCTGAGGGTTCTCATATCGTGGGTGGTAACGGAAGGGGGGCCGTATCCTTTCCGGCCATCCGAATCGAGATGGCGTCGCCCCGCCGCATTACGCGCGGCCGCCCAAGCGGAAAGGAAGCAAGCATGACCCGTAGCCAACTTTGTCTCATGATGGCCGCTGGGGCCGCCCTGGCACTCGCGGCCGGCTGTGCATCGTATCCGGTGAAGTTCGGTCTGCTCCACGGCGGCCACATCGATCGCGAGCACGGCAAGCCCATGGAGGGCGGGTACTACCAGGACTTCGACCCCGACGCCGACTCCCTCGAAGTGACCCCGGTCGAGTCGACCAACCCCGTCCAGACCCAGCACGTCCTCATCGCCACCGTCCGCGACGCCGAGGGCAACCCCCTCCCCTGCCGCCGCGTCGAGTGGATCCTCAGCGAGGGCGGCGTGGGCCAGATCGTCGAGGTCGACGAGAGCGGCTGGTATGACACGCGCGGGTACAAGGTCGACAATACCTACGCGGTCACGCACACGAACCAGGGCGAGCACGTGCTGACGCGCGGCAACGACGACCCGTCCGATGACATCCATCTGGAGAAGGGGCAGACGTGGTGCGTCATCACCTCGCCCATCGAGGGCGACACCAACGTCACCGTCTACGCCCCCGCCATCTTCAACTGGGACAAGCACAAGGTCTTCGCCGTCAAGCACTGGCAGGATGCCGCCTGGCAGTGGCCCCCCGCCGCCACCAATCCCGTCGGCACCCCGCACGAGATGCAGGTCAAGGTCATGCGGGCCTCCAACGGCCAGCCGCTCGAAGGCTGGATCGTCCACTTCGAGCTGGTCGACGGCCCGGCCGGCCACTTCACCCCCGGCCGCAAGCCCATGGTCGAGGTCAAGACCGACGCCAACGGCGTCGCCACGGCCACGCTCCACCAGGCCGACCCGGCCGAGGGCACGAACACCATCCGCATGACCGTCATCCGCCCGGCCAATGAGAAGTGCTGCATCCCCGAGGTCAAGATCGCCGAGGGCATGACCACCAAGACCTGGGTCGGCCCGCGCATCGGCATCACCAAGACCGGCCCGGCCCGCGCCGGCGTCGGCGACACCTTCGAGTACACCATCGTCGCCAGCAACCCCGGCCAGGCCGACGCCACCAACGTCGTCGTGACCGACACCGTGCCGGACGGCCTCAAGGTCGTCAGCACCCAGCCCAAGGCCCAGGCCAGCGGCCAGGCCCTGACCTGGCGAGTCGGCACCATCGGCGCCATGAAGCAGACCTCCATGACGGTCCGTGTCCAGGCGACCCGGAGCGGCACCTTCGAGAACTGCGCCGAAGTCACCGCCGACCACGGTCTCAAGGCCCGCGACTGTGCCACCACCGTCGTGACGCAGCCGGCCCTGGAGCTGACCAAGACCGGGCCCGCCGAGGTCCTCCAGTGTGACCCGATCACCTACACCGTCACCGTCCGCAACGCCGGCGACGGCACCGCCGAGAACGTCAAGATCACCGACAAGCTCCCGAACGGCCTCGAGACCGACAGCGGCCTCAAGACCGTCGTCGTCAACGTCGGCGACCTCGGCCCCGGCAAGGCCATGAAGGCCACCTACACCGTCAAGGCCGCCAAGACCGGCACCTTCACCAACACCGCGGTCGCCAGCGGCGAGCCGAACCTGTCGGCCGAGGCCACCCACAAGGTGACCGTCACCAACCCGGTCCTCCAGGTCGAGAAGACCGGGCCCGAGATGCGCTACCTGGGCACCCGCGCCGAGTTCACCATTACCGTCTCGAACACCGGCGACGGCCCGGCCCGCAACACCACCCTGACCGACACCGTGCCGGCGGGCCTCGAGTTCGTCAGCGCCTCCAGTGGCGGCCAGATGAACGGCGGCCAGATCGTCTGGAACCTCGGGACCCTGAACCCCGACCAGACCAAGACCGTCACGGCCACCTTCATGGCGCGCCAGCCCGGCGACTTCAGCAACACCGCCACGGCCAACGCCTACTGCACAACGGCCGCCGATGACGCCTCTATCCGCATCGAGGGCATCGCCGCCATCCTCCTCGAGGTCGTCGACGAGGCCGACCCCATCGAGGTCGGCGCCAACGAGACCTACACCATCACCGTGACCAACCAGGGCTCGGCCGTCGACACCAACATCCAGATCGTCTGCACCCTGCCCGCCGAGCAGGACTACGTCTCCAGCACCGGCCCGACCCAGGCCCGCGCCCAAGGCAAGACGGTGACGTTCGCACCGCTGCCGGCGCTCGCCCCGAAGGCCCAGGCCGTCTTCCGGGTCGTCGTCAAGGCCAACGCCACCGGCGACGTCCGCTTCCGGACCGAAATGACCAGCGACCAGCTGACCAGTCCGGTCATGGAGACCGAGTCGACCCACGTCTATGAGTAGCACGCCGCACACGTGACGAATGCCCATGGGGCGCCGGGCCATCGGCTCGGCGCCCCGCCTTCTGCGCACAGCCGCCCGAAAGGAGCCCGCCCGTGAGCGACGCCCGCCTCGACCCCGGCCCCGCCATCCTCCCGGCCTTGGCCCGCCGCTGGAGCCCCCGCGCCTTCGCCGACCGGCCCGTCCCCCCCGACACCCTGCGGACCTGCCTGGAGGCCATGCGCTGGGCCGCCTCCAGCTACAACGAGCAGCCCTGGACGGTGCTCGTCGGCGACCGCGCCGCCGACCCCGACACGCACGCCCGCCTGGCCGACTGCCTGACCGACCTCAACCGGACGTGGGCACCGGCGGCCCCGGTGCTGATGCTGACCGTCGCCAAGCAGACCTTCAGCCGCGACGGCAAACCCAATCGCTGCGCCCCGCACGACGTCGGCCTCGCCACCGCCGGCCTGATGGTCCAGGCGGCCGAGCTGGGTCTGGCGACCCACGCCATGGCCGGCTTCAGCCGCACCAGGGCTCGCGACGCCTTCGGCATCCCCGACGGCCACGAACCCATGGCCGCCCTCGCCCTCGGCTATCCCGGCGACGCCGCGTCGCTCGAGGACCCGGCCCTGCGCGAGATGGAAAAGGCTCCGCGGCCGCGCCGGCCCCTGGCCCAGTGGGTCTTCGGCGGCGTCTGGGGCGCGCCCGCGGCGGCCGTCCTGACAACGTCGCCGTAACAGGCCGCGCGCGTTCCGCCCCTTCGCCCGGCGCCAACCGGACCTTAACCGAGTCCTGGTTTGCGGGCCGCGCCCGCTCGTGGCATCATACGCCCGACGGCGGGGACGGACCTCTCACCGCCATCGGCCGACCCGCGTGGCCCGCACCCACCACCCGGCTCCGCACCGACGTCCGCGGGCCCGGTTGGCCGATCACATAGACTTGCGGCGCGGCCGCTCCGGCGAGCGGCCGCGTCGTCCTTTTCCCGGCCCGGCGCGCCGGCGGCGGCGCGGCCGGTGCGGCCCCGCCCCCCCGCTTCCCGCTTGAGCCCCGACCCCCCGCCGCCTAGAATGCCCCCGAAAGGAGACCC
>CAYNLG010000012.1:0-62968 GCA_964397995.1 uncultured Anaerolineales bacterium | reverse complement strand
CCGCCATGCGGTACACCGAGGCCCGCATGACGCCCGTCACGGTCGAGATGCTCGAGGACCTGAACCGCGACACGGTCGACTTCGAGCCCAATTACGACGAAACCCGCGAAGAGCCGACCGTCCTGCCGGCCACCTTCCCGAACCTGCTCTGCAACGGCTCCTCCGGCATCGCCGTCGGCATGGCCACCAGCATCCCGCCGCACAACCTGACCGAGGTCTGCGACGCCCTCATCGCCCTGATCGACGACCCGAAGCTCACCGACCGCGACCTCATGAAGTACGTCCAGGGCCCCGACTTCCCCACCGGCGGCCTCATCTGCGGGCGCAAGGGCATCGTCGACGGCTATACGACGGGGCGCGGCACGATCACCGTCCGGGCCCGGGCTCACGTCGAACAGGCGCGCGGCGGAAAGGCGCACATCGTCGTCACGGAAATCCCCTACGGGACCATCAAGCAGCGGACCGTCGAACGCATCGCCGACGCCGTCAAGGCCGGCACCCTCGAAGGCATCGCCGACATCCGCGACGAGTCCGACCGCGAGGGCATGCGCCTTGTCATCGAGCTGAAGCGCGGCGAAGACGAGAACGTCATCCTCAACAAGCTCTTCCACCACACGCCGCTCCAGAACACCTTTTCGCTCATCAACATCGCGCTGGACAAGGGCCGCCCGCGCACGATGACCCTGAAGGACATGCTCGTGGCGTACCGGAACCACCGGGTCGAGGTTATCCGGCGGCGGACGGTCTTCCTGCTGAAGCAGGCCCGCCAGCGGGAGCATGTCCTGTTCGGCCTGCTCTACGCGGTCGCCAACATCGACGAGATCATCGACCTGATCCGCAAGAGCCCGGACGTGCCGACGGCCAAGAAGCGGCTGATGGCCAAGGCGTGGGCCTTCCGCATCACCCACCTGCCCGGCAAGAAGAGCGAGGAGGCCAACGCGCGGCTCCGGGCCGCCACCGAAGAGCCCCTGAAGCTCTCCAGCCGCCAGGCCGACGCCATCCTGTCCCTGCGGCTGCAGCAGCTGACGGGCCTGGAGGTCGAGAAGCTGCGGGACGAGTGGGTCGCAGTCCGCGACCGGATCGACGAGTACGAGGCCATCCTCCGCGAGGAGCGGCTCGTCCTCAACATCATCGCCGAAGACCTCTACGAGCTGAAGGAGAAGTACGGCGACGCGCGGCGGACGGAGATCGTCGGCGAGGTCGGCGAGTTCGAGATCGAGGACCTCATCGCCGAGGAGAACTGCGTCGTCACCATCAGCCACGAGGGGTACATCAAGCGCATGCCGCTGACGGCGTACCGGCGGCAGGGGCGCGGCGGGAAGGGCGTGATCGGCTCGACCGCCAAGCAGGGCGACTTCATCGAGCACATGTTCGTCGCCTCCACCCACGATTACATCTGCTTCTTCACGACGGGCGGCTACTGCCACTGGCGCAAGGTCTACGACATCCCCCAGATGAGCCGCCAGAGCAAGGGCCGCGCTATCGTCAACCTCCTCCAGCTGGGTCAGGACGAGGGCATCGCCTCCTTCATCCCCGTCCGCGAGTTCGACGACAAGCGCCAGCTCGTCTTCTGCACCGCCCAGGGCGCCGTCAAGAAGACGCCGTTACAGGCCTACGGCAACCCACGGAAGGGCGGCATCATCGCCATCACCCTGACCGACGGCGACAAGCTCATCACCGTCTCGATCACCCACGGCAACGACGAGATCGTCCTCGGCACCCGCCAGGGCATGGCCATCCGCTTCAAAGAGACCGACGTCCGCAGCATGGGCCGCACCGCCCAGGGGGTGCGCGGCGTCAAGCTGGCCAAGGCCGATTGGGTCGTCGGCCAGGCCGTCGTCGACCCGAACGCGACGCTGCTCACGGTCTGCGAACAGGGCTACGGCAAGCGGACCGAGTTCTCGGAGTACCGGACGCAGGGGCGCGGCGGGAAAGGGATCATCAACATCCGGACGACGAAGCGCAACGGGCCGGTCGTGGCAATGATGACCGTCCGCGACGGCGACGAGCTGATGCTGATCACCCACAACGGGCAGATCATGCGGATCGGCGTCGACCCGAAGAGCATTCGCCCCATCGGCCGCGCCACCCAGGGCATCCGCATCATCCGCCTCGGCGACGAGGACAAGCTGGTGGCCGTGGCCCGTGTGGCGCCGGACGAGGGCGACGACGCCCCCGAGGCGGAGTAAGCGTGTGGCCGGTTACCCGTGCGCCCCCGGCCGACCCTCGACGTGCAGGACCCCGCGCTCGACCGCAATGCGGTCCAGATGAAGCACGTGGTCGCCGGTGCCGAGCACGACCGGCTCGCCCGCCAGCGCGTCGCGGACGGCCCGCCACAGGGCCAAGTCCGCAGCAGTCTCCTCTGCCGCACCGCCGGCACCCTCCCCGCCGGCCGCCGCCTCCGTCGCCCGCCGCTCCAGGCGCGCCACCCGACCCGCCACGAGGTGCTCCAGGTGCCGCGCGAGGGCCGTCGGCAGCGGCAACCGACCCGCGCGGAGGCTGACGGTCGAGAGGCGCAGACGTCCGGCCTCGGCCACCTCCGGGGCGAAGGCCTGCGAGACGACGATCGAACCGGCCCCGCGCCCGAGGCGCGTCGCCAGAACGATCCGCCCGGGCTCGAAACCGATCCGCAGGGCCGCGAGCGCCGGGGCGACCGGTTCGCCGGCGGCCCGCCGGTCCGCCACCCACCGGGCGAGACGGGCACCCGCCATCGCCTCGGTCACCGCGAGGTCGACGCGTGTCGCGCCGGAGCGGTCGAGAAAGGCGTTCGAGAGGCCGTTCACGACTTCGGCGTTGAAGGCGTCCTTGGCGGGGTGGTCCGGGCCGAACGCGGCGGTGCGCCGATAGACCGCCGGCGGCGCGAAAAGGCCGACGGCTACGGCCAGAGCCACCACGGCCAAGGCCGCCAGGGCCGGCGCCAGGCGCCGCCGGGGGCGGGGCTCTCGGTCTGTGCGGGGCGGGCGGGCCATCGTCCGGCACGATGCCGCCCGCGCGCTCAACGGTCAAGCGTTTTCGGTTGACGCGGCGCGAGCGGTCGCTACAATGCCCTTCGCTTTGGGGCAGGCAGGAGGACTTCCGGCTTTGAGTCATCCCGACGCGATCAAGGCCGTCCAAGGCCTGATCGGCTATACGTTCAAGAGCCCCGAGCTTCTCGAGAACGCGCTGACGCACGCCAGCATCGCTTCTCATCGGTTGGCCTCGAACGAGCGGTTGGAGTTCCTGGGCGACGCCATCCTCGGTCTCGTGGTCTGCGAGGAACTGTTTCACCGGTATCCGACGTTCCTCGAGGGGGAGATGACGCGAATCAAGAGCGTCGTCGTCAGCCGCGACACCTGTGCCCGGGTCGCCACGGCGATGGGCCTGCTGGACCACCTGAACCTCGGCAAGGGCATCGCCGAGGCGTCGCAGATCCCGTCGAGCCTGGCGGCCTGCGGGTACGAGGCGGTGGTCGGGGCGATGTACCTGGACGGGGGGTTGGAGCCGGTCAAGACGTTCATCCTGGACCACATGGACGAGGAGATCGAGCGGGTCGCCTCGGGCGAACACCACCGCAACTACAAGTCCCTGCTCCAGCAATACGCCCAGCGGGAACTGGGCGGGACCCCGCACTACGAGGTCCTGGACGAGAAGGGGCCGGACCACGCGAAGGCGTTCGAGGTGGCCGTGTCAATCAAGGGCCGCCTGTTCCCCTCGGCGTGGGGGCCAAGCAAGAAATCGGCCGAGCAGCGGGCGGCCATGGAGGCGCTTCGGGCGCTCGGCGAAATGGACGATGAGGCGTGTGAGGCTGCCGAAGAGGAACTGACCGCCTGAACGGTTTCTGAGACGGATTTGAGGCCGGGTGCGGCGTTAAGCGGATGCTTTCCCCCCTGCACCGCTTGCGTCCCCCGGCCTCGCTTTTTCATCTGCGTGGCAGCCGGAGACGCGGTACCTTTTCTATGGCACGGGGCGGGGGCAAGCCCCATAATCCGGTCCCATGCGGATCGCCATCGCGCAGCTCAACCCGACGGTCGGGGACCTGGGGGGGAACGCCGACCGGATTCTGGCAGCCTATGCCGAGGGCGCCGGGCGCGGGGCGGACCTCGTCGTCACGCCCGAACTCTCGCTGATCGGGTACCCGCCGAAGGACCTCCTCCTGAAGCCGCGCTTCGTCGCGGACGCCTTGGCGGCGCTCGAGCGCGTGGCGGCAGGCGTGGGCGACGTGCCGCTCGTCGTCGGGTACGTGGACCGGTCGCGGAAGGACCGGGGCCTGCCGCTGCACAACGCGGCCGCGCTCATCGCGGGCGGTGCGATCCTCGCCCGCAAGTACAAGGCCCTTCTGCCGATGTACGACGTCTTCGACGAGGTCCGGTACTTCGAGCCGGGGCCCGGGCCGCAGGTCGCCGAGGTGGCGGGGCTCAACCTCGGCCTCTCCATCTGCGAGGACATCTGGACGGAGGGGGCGGCCGGGCCGGCGGCGCGGTTCTACCGCGGCAATCCCATCGCGGACCTGGTGGAGGCCGGGGCCGACGTGCTGATGAACCTGTCGGCATCGCCCTTCGAGGTGGGCAAGCCCGCGCTGCGGCGCGACCTGGTGGCGGCCCAGGCCCGGAAGTACGGGCGGCCGGTGGTGTACGTGAACCAGGTGGGCGGCAACGACGAGCTGGTCTTCGACGGGGCGAGTTTCGCGATGGACGCCGAGGGGCGGCTGACGGCGCAGCTCCCGGCGTTCGAAGAGGCCGTCGAACTGGTGGACGTGATGGCGGGGCTGCCGCTCGCGCCCCAGCCGCCGCTCATGGCCGACCTCGAGGCCTTGCGGCAAGCGCTGGTGCTGGGCCTGCGGGATTACCTGCGCAAGTGCGGGTTCCGGAGCGCCGTCCTCGGCCTCTCGGGCGGTGTCGATTCGGCGCTGGTGGCGGCCCTGGCTACCGAGGCCCTCAAGGCCGAGCATGTGCTGGGCGTCGCGATGCCCAGCCGCCACTCGTCCCGGCACAGCCTGGCTGATGCGCGGGAACTGGCGGGGCGCCTCGGCATCGACCTGCTGGAGGTGCCCATCGAGCCGGCCCACGCCGCCTTCGAGACGATGCTGGCGGAGGCGTTTGCCGGGACGGCACCGGACGTGGCCGAGGAGAACATCCAGGCCCGCGTGCGGGGCATCATCCTGATGGCCCTCTCGAACAAGTTCGGGCGGCTCGTCCTCTCGACCGGCAACAAGAGCGAACTGGCCGTCGGGTACTGCACCCTGTACGGCGATATGGCGGGGGGCCTGGCGGTCATCAGCGACGTCCCAAAGACGATGGTGTACGCGCTGGCGCGGCACATCAACGCGACGGGCGGCGCGCCGATTCCCGAGCGGATCCTCACAAAGCCCCCCTCGGCCGAGTTGCGGCCCGACCAGACCGACCAGGACAGCTTGCCGCCCTACGAGGTGCTCGATCCGATCCTGGAGCGGTACGTGACCGGCGAGCAGTCGGCCGAGGAGATCGCGGCCGCGGGGGTTGACGCCGAGACGGTGCGGCGCGTGGTCCGGCTGGTGGACCGGAACGAGTACAAACGCGAGCAGGCGGCGCCGGGCCTCAAGGTGACCAGCCGCGCGTTCGGGTTCGGCCGGCGGATGCCCATCGCCCAGCGGTATCAGCCGGACGTCCGCGACCCGGGGGGGACCTTCCCCGATGGCTGAGCAGGAAGGCGGCAAGACGGCGGGGCTGGCGTCGCAGCTCAAGGCGTCCCTGCCGCGCAACGTCCTCGTGCTGGGGCTCGTCTCGTTCCTGACGGACGCCTCCAGCGAGATGATGATGTGGACGGTGCCGTTCTTCATCGCGATCCTGGGCGGCGGGGCGGTCTGGGTCGGCGTCGTCGAGGGCCTTCGGGAGAGCCTGTCGAGCCTGCTGAAGCTGGCCTCCGGCTGGTTCTCCGACATGATCGGCCGCCGCAAAGTCCTGGTCGCCCTCGGCTACGGCATCTCGACGGTCGTCAAGCCCATGCTGGCCCTGGCGGCCGCGCCCTGGCACGTGCTGGGCCTGCTGGGCCTGGAGCGGGTTGGCAAGGGCGTCCGGACGGCGCCCCGCGACGCGCTCATCGCGGGGGTCATCGACGAGGAGAACCGCGGCAAGGCCTTCTCGTTCCACCGCATGATGGACCACGGCGGGGCCGTGGTCGGCCTGCTGGCGGGCGTGGTGCTGGTGGCCCTGCTCTTCCCGTACTACAAGAGCCTCGGGGACAAGGAGCCGGCGGACGTCTTCCGGCTGATGTACCTCATCGCGGCGGTGCCGGCGGCGCTGGCGGTCGTGGCGATCGTGGTGCTGGTGCGCGAGAAACGGGCCGAGACCAAGGGCGTCACCCTGGACTTCCGGGCGGGGTACGAGAAACGGTTCTGGTGGTTCCTCGGGGCGTTGCTCCTCTTCGCCCTCGGGAACTCGTCGGACATGTTTCTCGTGGTCCGGGCTGGGCAACTGATCGGCTACCCGCTCCAGTTCACCGAGGCGCAGCGGGCCCAGATGGCGGGCAGTTGGGACTTCCCCTGGCAGCTTCCGCTGATGCTGCTGGTGCTGTCGCTGGCGAAGATGGTCTTCAGCCTGCCCGGAGGGTTCGTGGCCGACAAGCTCGGGCGGGCCCGGACGCTGGCCGTCGGCTGGGTCGTCTACGCCGGGGTGTACGTCGCGTTCGGCTTGGCGACGCAGGCTTGGCACGCATGGGCCCTGTTCGTCGCCTACGGCCTCTTCTACGGCTTCACGGAGGGTGTCGAGAAGGCGGTCGTGGCGGACCTGGTGCGGCCCGAGGTGCGGGGGGCCGCCTACGGGCTGTACGCCTTCGCCGACGGCATCGCCAAGTTCCCCGCCAGTCTGCTGCTGGGCATCCTCTATCAGACATACGGGCCGGCGGTGGCGTTCGGCTTCGGCGGCGCCTGCGCCGGCGTGGCGGCCGTGGGGCTGCTCGTGCTTGCGGCGCGGCAACCGGGAAAGGTGGCGACGGAAGGGAGCGACGCATGACCTGCCTGAGTGTGAACCTGAACAAGGTCGCCCTGCTCCGCAACCAGCGCGACCTGGACCTGCCGAGCGTCACGTGGGCGGCCGACGTCGCGGTTGCCGCCGGCGCCGACGGCATCACCGTGCACCCGCGGCCGGACGAGCGGCACATCCGGACGGGCGACGTCTTCGGCCTGGCCGAGCGCCTCGCCGTCGAGTTCAACATCGAAGGCTACCCGGACACCCGGTACATGGATATCGTGCGGCGCGCGCGGCCGGCGCAGGCGACGCTGGTGCCGGACGCGCCGAACCAGAAGACAAGCGACCACGGGTGGGACCTGGAGGCCCACGCCGACCGGCTAAGACCGATCCTGGCGGAGCTGAAAGACCAGGGCATCCGGACGAGCCTCTTCGTTGACGCCGAGCCCGAGAGGATTCCGCTGGCCGCCGAGCTGGGGGCCGACCGGGTGGAGCTTTACACCGAACCGTACGCCCGGGCCTTCGGCACGCCGGACGAGGACGACGCCTTCGAGCGGTTCCGGGCGTCGGCCGACGCGGCCCAGGAGGCGGGGCTGGGCGTCAACGCGGGCCACGACCTGAACCTGCATAATCTGCCGCGCTTCGTCACCATCCCGGGGGTGCTGGAGGTCTCGATCGGGCACGCGCTGATCGCCGACGCCCTGGAGCGGGGCTTGGCGGGGGCCGTCAAGGCGTACCTGGCGGCCCTGGGGCGCCGCGACGCGACATCGACGCAACCAGAAGGAGAAGGGAGATTGGCATGATCCAGTGCAAGGACTGCGAATACTGCGAGATGAGCGACGACGGCCAAGTCCGCTTTCGCTGCAACCCGTTCTCGACCATCGTGGAGCCGGAGTGCCTCGTCAAACACCAGTTGCTTCGGCTGGAGATGATGACGCGGGCCCACATGGCAACGGTGGCGGCCTACAAGAAGATCGCTCCGTTGCAGGACAAGCTCTTCAAACACCTGAAACGCGAGATGGACGACCTGGACGAAGCGGACAGCTGGAAGTACGACGACGAGGAGGAAGACGACGAGGACGACCTCCCGCCGCTGGATGATCGGTTGTAGGCGCGCTGCGCGCGGCCCGGCACACGCTCAGTATTCCAGGTGCAGGACCCGCTGGGCGACGCGGCGCACCGCATGCAGGTTGACGTGCACGCCCAGACCCGGACCCACCAAACCGCGCACGAACCCCCCGTAGCCGAAGCTCAGGCGCTCGTGCGTCACGTCCTGGCGGAGCAGGAAGCGGTTGTACGACCCCTCCGCGAAGCGGACCCGCCGGCCCATGAGCTCCAGGAACGCCCGCCCGGCCGCCGACAGGACGCCCGTCTCGCCGACCATGCATCCGAGCTGAAAGTCGAGGCCGACCTCGTGGGCGTAGGCCGCGAGGTCCAGGCTCCGTACGAGGCCGCCGTTCTTCGAGAGGCGGATGTTGAAGAGGTCGACGCGGCCGGCCTCGACCAGGCGCCGCGCACCCTCGATCGTCAGCAGGGACTCGTCGAGCATGATGGGCACGGTGGTGGCGCGGCGAAGGTCGGCCAAGGCGGCCTCCTCGCCCTTGGCAAGCGGCTGCTCGATGGCCAGCACGCCGAAGCGCGCGAGGCCGCGGACCCGCTCGACGGCCTCGTCGAACGTCCACGCCCCGTTGGCGTCCGCCCGGAGGGTCCGGCGGGTCGGCCCGCGCCGCCGCTTCAGGCCGCGCCCAAGCTGACGGCGGCATTCGTCCAGGGCGGCCTCGTCGCGGGCCGCGTCCGACCCGACCTTGACCTTGTAGTCGCGGAACCCCACCAGCCGCATCAGCCGCAGGCTCCGCTGCACCTTCCAGACCGGCCCGGCCGAAAGGATGGCGCTGACCCGCCGGAGCAGGCGGCGCGGCTTGAGGTCGAGGCGCGCCCCCAGCAGGTCCGCGACGCGGGTCCAGGACGTCCGGGCCACGGCGTCGAGGTAGGCCAGTTCGCAGGCGCACCACGCGGCATTGTGGACGACGCCGTCGGCTTCGATCGGGCGCGTCGCAAGCGGCGCGGGGCTTGCCAGCGCCATGGCGTAGTCGGACTCGATGACGCGCACGGCCGAGGCGAGCGTCTCGCCGGTCACGTAGTCGCGCGGAATGCCCTCGCCCCAGCCGACCGTGCCGTCGTCGAGCTCCAGGCGGACGAGCAGCCCGGTGCTGGTGTCGCGTTCGGCGGCGGCGTGCTTGAAACGGACCCGCATCGGCAGGCGGTAGGTCCAGACGTCGAGGGTCTTCGGCAAGGGGGGCATGGGGCGGTCCGCGGAGTCGGGTTATCCCGCGATTATCGGCGACGGAGCCTCCCGGGTCAACGGCGCGCCCACGGCGACCGCCCTTTGAGGCCTTGGGAGCCCCCGCGGCCGCGTTTTCGATTGCAAATCCCGTGTTCGGCCGGTAAGGACGTGGGCGGGAGGTCGCCGTGGAACGCCTGCATCTGGAGTCGGTCACCAAGCGATTCGGCCCCGTCACGGCCGTCGATGCCATCGACCTGGACGTGCGTCCGGGCGAACTGTTCTTTCTGCTCGGCCCGTCGGGGTGCGGCAAGACGACGCTGCTCCGGATGGTCGCGGGGTTCTACGCCCCGGACGGCGGGCGGGTCTGGTTCGGCGAGCGCGACGTGACGGACCTCCCGCCCCACCGGCGGAACTGCGGCATGGTGTTCCAGAACTACGCCCTCTGGCCTCACATGACCGTCCTGGACAACGTCGCCTTCGGCCTGGCCGTCCGCAAGGTGCCGCGCGCCGAGCGCCGCCGCCGGGCCCTCGACGTCCTCGACATCGTCCAGATGAAGACCTACGCGCACCGCAAGCCCACGCAGCTCTCGGGCGGGCAGCAACAGCGGGTGGCCCTGGCCCGGGCGCTGGCCATCCAGCCGGACTTCCTCCTGCTGGACGAGCCGCTCTCGAACCTCGACGCGAAGCTGCGCCTGGCCATGCGGGCGGAGATCCGCGCCACCCAGCGAGCCACCCAGGTCACCAGCGTCTACGTCACGCACGACCAGGACGAGGCCCTCACGATGGCCGACCGGCTGGCCGTCGTCCACGACGGCCGGATCGTCGCCCAAGGGTCGCCGCGCGACCTCTACGGCGACCCGCCCAACGCGTTCACGGCGGGGTTTCTGGGGGCCGCCAACTTCCTGGAGGGCGAGGTCAAGCAGCGCGACGGCGCCTCGGCCCTTGTTCACACCCCGGCCGGGCCGGTCCGCGTCGCCCGCGCCCCGACGAAGCTCTTCGTCGGCGTGCCCGTGGTGCTGGGAGTGCGGCCGGCGCAGCTCCGGCTGCTGGCGGCCGAGGGCGACGCCCCGGAGGCCAACACGTTCCCCGTCACGGTCCAGAGCCGGACGTTCGAGGGCGACACCGAACAGGTCCGGGTGCGCCTGGGACGCCGGCCGCTGGTGCTCTCGGCGCGGCCGTCGGAACTGCCGGCAGTCGAGCCGGGCGAGGCTGCGCGGCTGCACCTGCCGCCCGAGGCCGTCCGGGCCTTCTGCCGCGACGAGGGCCCGCCCCTCACGGAGATCCCGAAACAAGGAGCCCTGGCATGACCCATCCCGCGCGCGCCTTCGCCCTGGCAGCGGTCCTGGCCGCGGCGGCGCTGGCCGGCTGCGGCGGCCCGTCGACCCCGGCGGCCGACGTCGATCACTTGGTCGTCTACTCTCCTCACAGCGACGAGATCGAGCAGGAGTTCAACACCGCCTTCGCCGCCTGGTACAAGGCCGAGACCGGGCGCGACGTCGACGTCTCCGTCCCCGACGCGGGGGGCACGAGCCAAATCCTGAAGCGCATCCAGGACAAGTTTCTGGCGGGGCGGCACGACGTGGACGTGGTGTTCGGCGGCGGGCCGATCTTCGAGCGGATGAAGCAGCTCGGGTTCCTGGCGCCGTATGAGCTGCCGGACCCGTTGCTTGCCCAACTGCCGAAGACCGTCGCCGGCCAACCGCTCTACGACGAGGACTACGCCTGGTACGGGGCTGCCATCTCCTCCTTCGGGCTCATCATCAACACCAAGGTCCTCTCGGACCGCGGCCTGCCGATGCCCACGGCCTGGGAGGCCATGGGCGACCCTCGGTACATGGACCTCGTGGGCGGGGGAGACCCGACGAAGTCCGGTAGCGTCCGCAAGGCTTACGAGATCATCCTCCAGGCCTACGGCTACGACGTGGGCATGGCGCTGCTCGCGCGGATGGGCGGCTGCGCCCGGGAGTTCTACGCCGGCGGGTCGGACATCCCACGGAACACGGCGCGCGGCCTGATCGCCATGGGGCCATGCATCGACTTCTACGCGGCGCGCCAGAAGGTGTCGGAGGGCGGGGAGCACGTGGCGTTCGTCGCGCCGGAGGGGATGACGGTGGTCAATTGCGACCCGATCGGCATCCTCGCCAAGGCGCCGAACCGGGCGGTGGCCGAGAAATACGTCGCGTTCGTCATGAGCCCCGCCAGCCAGCGGCTCTGGATGCTGCCCCCGGGGAGCGAGGGCGGCCCCAAGGAGCACGCCCTGCAGCGGCTGGCGGTCCTGCCGCATCTCTACACCGAGGCAGAGGCCGCCGGGGCGACGCCCTCGATGAACCCGTTCGAGTTGCCCCCATCGGACTTCTTCGACACCGAGAAGGAGGTCGCGCGGATCGCCGTCATGCCGGCGTACCTGCACGTGGCGCTCGTCGAGAACCACGGGCCGCTCAAGGAGGCCTTCAAGGCCGTCGTCGAGGCCGGCGCGCCGGAGGCGCTGATGGCGCGGCTGACCGAGCCGCTCGTCCGCGAGGAGGAGATGCTTCGGCTGGGGCGCGAGGTCTGGACGCCCGTCGTCATCCCCGAGGACGCGACGGACGAGGAGGCCGAGACGCTGAAGGCCGAGGATGAGGCGCGGCTGCGGCGGCGGAGCGACATCGAGGTCCGCTGGAGCGAGACCCTGCGCGACCGGTACGAGACGCTGGCCGACGCGGCCCGCGCAGCGGCGGCCGGGGTGCCCGCCACGCCCTAGGGCCCGACCGGGCACGAGGCCCATGCGATCCGACCTGCGAACGTGGCTGCTCATCGCCCTGCTCGTGGCGCTCTTCGGGGTATTTCTCTTCTACCCGGTGGCGGACGTCTGCCGCTCGGCCCTCTGGGAGTCGACCGGGCCGACGCTCCACTACGTGCGGAACCTGCTCGCGCGGACGAGCGTGCGGGCGGGCTTCGCCAATGCCCTGACGCTGGCCTGCCTGACGACCGTTCTCGCGAGCGCCCTGGCGGTGCCGCTCGCGTACCTCGGGGCACGGGCGGCGTTTGTCGGCAAGAAGCTGTTCGCGGCGGCGATCCTGGTGCCGATGATCCTGCCGCCCTTCGTCGGGGCGATCGGCCTGCAGCAGGTCATGGGCCCGCAGGGGTCGCTGAACGTCCTCCTGATGCGGCTGGGGCTGATGGACCCGGCGGCCCCGGTGGACTGGTTCCGGGTGCACCCGCTGCTGGGCGTGGTGATGCTCCAGGCCCTGCACCTCTACCCCATCCTGTACCTGAACGTGGTGGCGGGCCTGGCGAACGTGGACCCGTCGCTGGAGGACGCCGCGCGCAGCGCCGGGGCCGGGCCGTGGCAGACCTTCTGGCGGGTGACGTTTCCGCTGATCCTGCCGGCGTATTTCGCGGGGGCGATTCTCGTCTTCATCTGGGCCCTGACGGACCTTGGCACCCCGCTGATGTTCAACTTCCGCGAGGTGACGGCGGTCCAGATCTTCGACCGGATCAGCGAGCCGAGCAACCCGGAATCGAACGCCCTGGTGGTGGTGATGTTGGCGATGGTGGCCGTGCTCTACCTCGGGGCGCGGGCGCTGTTCGGGCGGAAGGCGTTCGGGATGATGTCGGTGGCGACGCGCGCGGCCGAGCCGAGGCCGCTCGGGCGCGGCGGGACGGCCCTGGCGTGGCTGCTCTTCGGCGGCGTGACGCTCCTGGCCGTCGTGCCGCACCTCAGCGTGGTCCTCTTCAGCCTCAAGACGGAGTGGACGGGCACGGTGCTTCCGAGCGGGCTGACGCTGGCGCACCACGCGGAGGCCCTGTCGCACCGGTGGACGCTGCCGAGCGTCCGCAACTCCGTCCTGTACAGCCTGGGGGCGGTGGCGATCTGCGTCGTCCTGTCGGTGTGGATCGGGTATGTGCTCGTGCGCAAGGAGTTCCGGGGGCGCGGCCTCCTGGATGCGATGGTCATGCTGCCGCTCGCCCTGCCGGGCATCGTCCTGGCGTTCGGGTACCTGAACGCGTACGCCGATTGGGGCGACGCCCTGGTGGACGCCGGCGTCTGGCGGGCCAACTACCTGTACCCGCAGGAGAACCCGGTGCTGCTGCTGGTGGTGGCGTACGCGATCCGGCGGCTCCCGCTGGCGGTGCGGTCCTCGGTGGCGGGGTTCCAGCAGACGAGCCGGACGCTGGAGGAGGCGGCCCTCTCGGTCGGGGCCGGGCCGGTGCGGACGCTCGCGCGGATCACTGTGCCGCTGATCCTGGCGAACCTGGCGGCGGGAGCGATCCTCGTCTTCTCGATGTCGATGCTGGAGGTCAGCGACAGCCTGATCCTGGCCCAGGACGACGCGTACAACCCGGTCACGCGGACCATTTACCGCCTTTTCATGAGCGAGTACTCGGAAACCGCCGAGCCGGTGGCGTGCGCGCTGGGGGTGTGGGCGATGCTGTTCCTGACGGCGACGCTGGTCGGGGCGACCGCGCTGATGGGCAAGCGCTTGGGGGCGATCTTCCGGGCCTGACGGGCGGACGCCGCCGAGGCATCCGCCCGCCGCATGCCGTGTCCTCGCCGCATCACTTCGCGGGCACGATCTCCGCTTCACCCCGCATGTACACCGGGCCGTCGGTGCGGCGCCAGGTGATGCGTTCGACGAGCCGCAGGACTTCGGAGAGGTCGAGGAGTTTGTCGGACGCCTCCAGGGGGCCGTGCTCGATGAAGCGGCCGGCCAGGGCGAGGATGGCGTCGGCGCCGCGTGCCGGCTCCAGCACACCCCACCCGGCGGCCGGCAGGTTCGGCACCACCACGCTCTCGCTGGCGAGCGCGGCCGCCAGGCCGCCCGTGCCCTCGACGGCGGCGGCGACGGCCGCGCGGACGCTCTCGGGGCTCGTCCCGACCACGAGGGCTCCGTCCGTGACACCCATCGTGATGCCGCTCTCGGCCGCCCACACCGCCAGCGGCCCCGGGAGCTTCTCGAGCGAGCCGCGGATCGTCGTGACGGGGCAACCGGCCACCGTCTCCTGGGCGACGTCGATGACCGGCCCACCCTCCTTCTCGGCGGTCAGGGCACCCAGAAGCATGGCCTTGGCAACCAGGCCGCTGCGGAAGGCCTCGGCCACGGGGCGGCCGCCCTCGCGCAGGGCCACCACCGCCACCAGCGCGGGCCGGCCGTCGCCGACACCGGGCGTCAGGGCGACCGCGGCCTCCGGACCGAAGGCGGCCGCGACGTCGGCGACCCTGTAGCCAGGGAAGAAGGCCTGCAAGAGCCGTTCGACCTTGCGGATGCGGACCTCGCCACCCTCAGTGGCGCCGGCCCGGGCCAGAAACTGCTGCCACAGGGCCTGGCCGTCCACCGCCACGGCGGCCGCGGCCAGGGCCTCGGGCGGCAACCAGGCCGGCGTCAGCAGGTTGACCGCCGGCGGGGCCGGCGCGTCGCCGCGATCCGACTGCCAGAGCAACCGGAGCGTCCCCCCGGGGGCCTTGTAGAGGGCGGCCGCGCCGGGCAGGCCGTACGGCTTGGCATCGGTGGTCCAGGCACGGACCCGCCAGCCCGCGGGGAGCTCGCCCACGGCCTCGGCGAACGCCGCCTCGCTCGCCAGGGCCGGGCCGGCACCGGCGAGGGTGTCAAGGACCCGGTCCAAGGCGGGGCTGGCGGCCTTGCCGACGAGGAGGAGGCCGTCGGTCCAAGCCATGCGGTCGACCTTCCGCTCGTCGGCAACCTCCCAGAGCCGCGCGCCGCGGTAGGGCGAGATCGGAGCCGCCCCGACGGCTTCGGCGAGGCGCTGGGCGGCGTCCTCGGCCACCTCGGTAATGACCACGCCGTGCTCGCCCTCACCGGCAAGCACGACGAGGGCCGCGCGGCCGCCGAAGTAAGCGGCCATGGCCTCGCCGGCATTCATGTCGAGGGCAACGAGCAGGTCGTCGAACCGCGCCCGCCGGGCCTGGCCTTTCTCGCTCGCCTCGCGACGGGCGAAGGCGGCCGTGTCGCGGAGGTGCCGCCAGAAGGCTGAGCCGAGAACGTCCTGCCGCAGGCCCGCGAGGTCGATCGCTTCGGCAAACACGACCGCGTCAGCGGGGACGATCTCAGCGAGGTCGCGGGCCGCGGCAGGCCGGACGCCCACGGCTACAAGGAGGGTGGCCCCCATCAACAGGATGAGCGAACGTCGGCGGATCATGGTCAGTCTCCTTCCGGATGGGGGCGGCCAGGTTCGGCCGCGGTGGCATTGAGGATGGTCCGGCCGATCGAGAGCGGCCCGGCCAGGTCATTCCAGACGAGAGAAGCGAGGTCGTCGGGCGTCGCCGCCTCGGGGTCGCGACCCGGCTGCGCTTCGGCCGGCTCCACGGACACCGCCAACGGGCCGAGCAGGTCGGCGACGATCTGCGTCGGCCGCACCCGTGCCGGGGGCCTCGGCCGGAGCAGGACGGCCGCCACAACCAGCGCCGCGGCGGCCGCGGCCCCGGCGCCCAGCCAGAATCGGAGGCGGCGACGACCGGCCACGGGCGCCACCGCCTCGACGAGCGCCCGCCGCCGGGTCGGGTCCAGCCGGTCCGCCGGCTGCAGCGCGTCGTGCAGGTCACGGTCAAAGGCATCGTCGGTCGGGGTCATCGCGCATCTCCCGTCGGCGCGGCCGCGGGGGCCGCGCGGTGGTTCAGCCTGGCTTCGGCGGCCGAGCGCACCTGGCGCCGGGCCCGGTGGAGCCACGTCTTCACGGTGCCCTCCGGGGCGCCGAGCTCCTCGGCGACCTCGCGGAGCGAGAGGCCCTGGGCATGGAAGAGCGTCAGGGCCGCCCGGGGCTCCGGGGCAAGGGCGTCCACGGCCTCGCGGACGGCGGCCAGGCGCCGCTCGCGGTCCTCGGTTTCGGCCAGATGGCGCCACGGCTCGGGCTCGCCGGCGGCGAGTGTCGCCTCGGCAGCAGCCGCCACCGGCCGCGCCCGGCGCCACTCCTCCAGGACGAGGTTGGTGGCGACGCGGGCGAGGTAGCCCTCGAACCGGCCCGTCGGCCGGAGCCCCGGGAGGGCCGCGAAGGCCCGGGCATAGGTCTCCTGGACGACGTCGTCGGCCCGGTCGGGCTGCCGCGTCAGGCGCAGTGCCAGTTTCCAGAGATCGTCGACGGTGGCCTCGACCAGACGGCGCCGGGCGCGCGGGTTGCCGGCGGCGGCGCGTCGCACGAGTTGCCAAGCCACGGCGTCGGCCATGCGTTCGTCCTCAGGTCATCCACCCGGAACAATGCGCCGGGGGCGTCCGGGTTTCATTGTAATCGGGCGGGGCGGGCACAAGAAACCGCGGCGCGGGGGCCGCGCGGCGCAAAAGGAGGGCGGGCGCGACCCCAGGGGGCTGGGCCGCACCCGCCGCACGCCATGAGGCTGAGGGTGGGGTCTATTCCTCGGTGCCGGCGTCATCGCCGTCCGGGCGGCCGCCGCGACGGCCCTTGGCCCGGCGCAGGCCCTTGCCGGCCCGGGGACCGCCCTGGCCTTCACCGTCGCCTTCGCCGCGCCCGCGCCGGTCCTTGACGCGGTCTCTCATGCGGTCACGGGCGGCCTCGCGGGCGGCTTTGCGCTCGGCTTCGTCAAGCTTGCCGTCGCCGTTGGCATCAAACTCGTTCAGCATCTTCTGCCTGTGCTCCTCGTGACGGGCGCGGAGCCTCTCCTTCATCGCTTCCTTCTCGGTGTCGTCCAGTTGGCCGTCGCCGTTGGCGTCGAACTCGTCGAGGGCCTTCCGGCGGCGCTGGTGCTGCTCGGCCACGCGCTTGCGGACGTGCGGGGGCAGCGACTCCATGGCGGCTTTCCGCTCCTCGCCGGTCAGCTTGCCGTCGTCGTCGGTGTCGTACTGGTCAACGAGTTCCTGCCACTTCGCCTTGCCGCGCTGCCGCATCGTCTCGTGCATGGCCTTGCGTTCGGCCTCGTCGAGCTGGCCGTCGCCGTTGGTGTCGAACTCTTCGAGCACTTTCCGCTTGTGCTCCTCCATGCGGGCTTGGTGGGCCTCGCGGGCGGCCTCGCGTTCGGTCTCATCGAGGTGGCCGTCGCCGTTGGCGTCGAACTCCTCGAGCAGCTTCTCGCGGACCTCCGGGGGCATGCGGCCGCCGGGACCGCGGCCGCCGGGACCGCGGCCGTGCGGGCCGGGCGGCGGGCCGAAGCCCTCGCCCCCACCGGGGCCCTCGGGCAGGGCGAACACGGGAGCGGCCATCAGGAGAAGCCCCACCACGGCCAAACCTGCCACTGCGGTACGAAGGGTCATGATCGTTTCCTCCTTGAGTTGGGGGCGGCTCGCGGCCGCCGTCGGGTTCCGCACATCCTCTTCAGCGGCGCCTCTGCACCCGGACTAACGGGGCCGCCGCCCGGCTATTGCAGGCCGCCGAAGAATTGCGGCGCCGAGTGCGCGAACGCACCGCGTGAGGAGGGAATGGACGGGGGGGGCTGCGGCTCAGTCGTCGGCGTCGGCCATCGGCAGGAGCACCGTGAAGGTGGAGCCGGCGCCCGGGGCGCTCTCGACGCGAATCTCGCCGCCCGCCTGGCGGACCAGGTCGCGGGCGACGGGCAGGCCGAGCCCCGTGCCACCGGTCGCCGACGCATCGTCCGCGGCCGAGGTGACGAAGGGGTCGAAGATATGCGGCAAGCGGTCGGGCTCGATGCCGCACCCCGTGTCGCTGACGGCGAGGGCAACGTAGTCGGCCTCATCGGCGGGGCCGACGGCAACGGTCAGCGTGCCGCCGCGCCGCCCCATGGCCTTTCGGGCGTTGAGAACGAGGTTGAGGAGGACCTGCTCCAGCCGGCCGCGCACCACCCGGACCGGCGGGCTCGGCTGGTACTGGCGGACGAGGCGGACGCGGTCCTTCGCGAGGTCCCAGGCGAGTAGCCCGAGGGCGCCTTCGGCCAGTTCGTGGGGCGCCACCAGTTCGCTCTTGGCCGTGCCGCGCCCGCGCGCGTAGCCGAGGATGCCGGAGACGATGTCGGCCGCCCGGCTGCCGCAGCCGAGGGTCTTCTCGAGGGCCTGGCGGCGGAGCTCGGGGTCGTCGTGGCGGAGGGCCTGTTCGGCGCGGCCCATCATGAGCATAAGGAGGTTGTTGAACTCATGAGCCATCCGGGAGGCGAGTTGGCCCACGGTACACAACCGCTGGGCGTCGACGAGAGCCTTTTCGAGGCGTTCCGCCCGGTCGCGCTCTTCCTGGAGGCGCCGACGGAGCGTCTCGGTGTCGATGGTCTGCACGCAGACCCCCTTGTATCGGCACGTTGGCGACGTGACGCATGAGATGTCCCCCCAGCCTTAGTACTTATCGGCGGGACCGGGCCGAACTTGAGGCGAAATGGGGGAATCCCCTAGGCGGGGTCGGAAAGAATCGCAACGTATGGCAGATTCCGGTACCGCCCGTTGTGGTCCAGACCGTAGCCGACCACAAAATGGTCGGGAACCTCGAATCCCACGTAATCCGGCGTGCGGACAGGCGGACCACCGGGCTCGCGCGGCGGCAGGGGACGGTCCTTCCGCAGCAGCACCAGGGAGCGGACTTCGGTCGGCCCCAGGGCCTCCAAAGCCTGGCACACCCCCGCCAACGTCCGCCCCGTGTCGAAGATGTCATCCACCACCAGCGCCGGTCGCCCGGGTACGACCTCGGCCAGCTCCGGCGGCAGCGTGAGCTCCAGCCGCCCCGGCTCGGCGCCCTCGTAGGACCGGGCCGTCACGAACTCGATGTCCATCGGCACCGGGCACGCCCGCACCAGGTCGGCCAGAAACAGGACGCAGCCCTTCATGACGGCGACGAGGACCGGCTCGCGGCCGTCGTAGGCGGCCCGCAGCTCCTCACCCAGGGCGAGGACCCGCTCGGCAATGCGGTCGGCGGGAATCAGCACGTCGCCGGGGACGGGGTCCATGGGCATCCTCGGGCGGTGCCGGCTCAGTCGTAGATCGGGTGCGCGGCGCACCACTCGGTGACGTGGGCCCGGACGCCGTCGGCCTCCTTCTCGGGGTCGGCGGCCGTCAGGACCTCGGCGATCCAGCGGGCGATACGGCGGGCGTCCTCCTCGTCGGCGCCCCGGGTCGTGATCGACGGCGTGCCGATGCGGACGCCGGACGGATCGCGCGGCGAGCGATCGTCGAACGGGATGACGTTCATGTTGACGATGATGCCGGCCCGGCCGAGCCAGTCCTGGGCCCGGCCGCCCGAGAGGCCCTTCGCCGAGACGTCCACCAGCGCCAAGTGCGTGTCCGTCCCGCCCGAGACCAGCCGGAACCCGGCCGACGCCAGTTCCTCGGCCATGGCCTTGGCGTTGCGGCAGACCTGTTCCTGGTAGGTCTTGAACTCCGGCGCCGCGGCCAGCTTGAAGGCCGTGGCCTTGGCGGCAATGACGTGGAGCAGCGGCCCCCCCTGCAACCCGGGGAACACCATGCGGTCGAGCGCTTTGGCGTGCTCGGCTTTGCACATGGCGATTCCACTCCGCGGGCCGCGCAGCGTCTTGTGCGTGGTACAGGTGACGAAGTCCGCCACGAGCACGGGGTCGGGGTGGTGGCCCGTGACGACGAGGCCGGCGAAGTGGGCCATGTCCACGAGGAGCTTGGCCCCGGCATCGCGGGCGATCTGGGCCATCCGCTCGACGTCGATCGCGCGGGGGTAGCTGGACGCCCCGGCAATGATGAGCACGGGGCGGACCTCGGCGGCCTGCTCGGCCAGCGCGGCATAGTCGATGACCTCGCTCTCGCGGTCCACACCATAGTGGACGATGTTGTACAGCTTGCCGCTGAAGTTCGCCTTCATGCCGTGAGTCAGGTGCCCGCCATGGGCGAGGTCCATCGAGAGGACGGTGTCGCCGGGCTTGCAGACGGAGAAGTAGACGGCCATGTTGGCGGGGCTTCCGGCGTGCGGCTGGACGTTGAGATGGTCGCAGCCGAACAACGTCTTGCCGCGGTCGATGGCCAGCTTCTCGACCTGGTCGGCGACCTCGCAGCCGCCGTAGTAGCGTCGGCCGGGGTACCCCTCGGCGTACTTGTCGGTGAGGGTGCTGGCGGTGGCCTCGCGGATGCTGGTGGGGCAGAGGTTCTCGCTGGCGATAAGATCGATGACGCGGCTCTGACGCTCGAACTCGGCGTCGAGCAGGCCGGCCAGTTCGGGGTCGTCGCGTCTCAGGGCGTCGAGCTGCATGGGAACTCCTGTCTGGGGTTCGTCCGGGGTTCGCGGCGTCAGGTGCCCGCGCGGAACGAGCGGAGGCAGGCCTCGAAGACCGGCTCGACGCGCTCGAACCGGTCCGTCCGGGCCGACGCGGTTACGGTATACACGCGCCCGGCCGCCATTGCCAGCACTTGCCGCACCGTGACCGACGGGCCGCAGGCCGCATGGCGGAAGGTGACCTCTCGGGACGGGGTGCCGTCGGCAAGCGTGCGGTCGGCCTCGGCCACCAGTTCGAAACCGCCGAAGCCGCGGACCTCGGCCATGTGTAGCTGGAGGACGCGGGTCAGAGTCCAGCCCTGCTGGCAGGGCAGGACCACGATGTTGATGTTGGGCCGGCCGGGCTCGGCGTCCGTGCCGTCGCCGGCCGGAGCCTCGGGCCCGACGAGCACGAGGCACGGCTGGTTGCTCGAGTAGGCGTGGAGGTCCCAGCCGCTCGGGGGATCGAGCCGGAAGCGGTTCTGCGGGTCGGCGTACCCGCCCCCGGCGGTGCATCCCGCCACAACGGTCAGAACCGCCGCCGCGGCCAGCATGGGAAGCGCGTGCGCCGGACGCATGCCAAGTCCCCTTACCAGACCAGGAACGAGTCGCGGATTACGCGGAGGGCGTCGGCCTCGTCCTTGAGGCCGGTGCCGCGGGCGGTGGCCGTCAGGGCGTAGGCCCGGTTGCCAGCCATGACCAGCAGGATCGTCTGCTGCATAGGCACCCGGCCGCGCTCGTTCTCGAGGCGCAGCCGGATGGCGTCGCGCCCGCCGAGGCGCGCGGCCTCGCGACCGACGAGCTCGGCCTCAGGCTGGAGGGCCTTGACGGCCTCGACGGATTCGTCGGCCACGGCCTGGAGGTCGCGGCCGTCGCGGGCGATGACCAGGACCTGGACGACGGCGCGCGGCCCTTCGGCCCCGTCGTCCGTCTTTCCCTCGCCGGGCGGCAGGAGTTCGAGCACGACGTGGCCCTCCAACTCGCGGGTGCGCCAGCCTTCGGGCACGTCGAGGGCAAAGTGGAACTCCGGCCGCACCACGTCGCGATCGGCCGCCTCAGGGGGTGGGCCGCTACCGCACCCCGCCACCAGCGCGGCCGCAAGCAGCGGGATCAGGATGCCGGGGGCGCGGGTCATGGCGGCTCAGGCTCCGGCGCGGGCGGCGGCCCGGCGATGCAATTCGGCCTCGATGAACGCGTCCAGATCGCCGTCCAAGACGTCCTGGACCTTGCCGGTCTCGACCTCGGTCCGGTGGTCCTTGACCATGGTGTAGGGCTGGAGGACGTAGCTGCGGATCTGGTTGCCCCAGGCGATCTCGCCCTTCTGGCCGTAGACCTTGGCGAGTTCGGCGTCGCGTTTCTGCTCTTCGAGGCGCTGGAGGCGTGCGGCCAGCATCTGCATGGCGACGCGTCGGTTCTGGTGCTGGGACCGTTCGTTCTGGCGCTGGACGACGATGCCGGTCGGCAGGTGCGTGATGCGGACGGCGGAGCTGGTCTTGTTGACGTGCTGGCCGCCCGCGCCGCCGGCGCGGAAGAAGTCGACGCGGAGGTCCTCGTCGCCGATCTCGACCTCGCCGATGTCCTCGAGTTCGGGCAGGACGTCGACGCTGGCGAAGCTCGTGTGCCGCCGCCCCGCCGCGTCGAACGGGCTGATGCGCACCAGGCGGTGGACGCCGACCTCGGCCGAGAGGTAGCCGTAGGCGTAGGAACCGGCGATGTGGGCCGTGACGCTGCGCAGGCCGGCTTCGTCCCCCTCGACGGTGTCGACGATCTCCAGGGACCAGCCCTGGTTCTCGACGTGGCGGGAGTACATGCGCAGAAGCATGGCGGCCCAGTCACAACTCTCCGTGCCCCCCGCCCCGGCGTGGATGGCCAGGTAACAGTTCTTCGGGTCGTCGCGGCGCGCCAGCAGCGAGAGGAACTCCAGGCGGTCGAGGTCGGTCTCGATGCGGGCGAGGTCGCGGCCGACCTGGTCGGCAGCGGCGGCGTCGCCCTCTTCGGCCGCCAACTCCATCATCACCTCGGCGTCCTCGACGGCCTGTGCGATGCGCCCGGCCGGCTCGACCACAGCCTTCAGGGCCTTCAGGTCCTGGACGGTGGCCTGAGCGGCCTCGGGATCGTCCCAGAAGGTGGGCTCGGCCATCCGGGCTTCGATGGCCGCGAGGGCTTCGGTCTTGGCGGCGACGTCAAAGAGAGTCCCGGAGCGTGGTAAGCCGCTCCCTGAGGGCCTCCAGCGTGTCGCGGATCTCGGTCTCGGTCATGGGGGCTGATTATAAGGCGCGCCGGCCCGAAATCAACCGGCACCGCAGTCCGGGCCGGCCGGGCCCTCGCCCTCGCCGGGACCGTCCCAGCGAAGCCGCCAGTAGTCCCTGCCGCTCTCCGGCGCCCGGCGCAAGGCGTACAGACCGCGCGCCTTCCTGCCCGCCAGACGGACCCGCATCTCGGACGCCGCGTGGACCGGCGACCCGCCCGCCGGCTCGACCCACTCGAACGTGCCGCGGTCGTAAATCTCGCACCAGCCCCGCCCACGACGGATCTCCCCCTGGTACCAGAGGTAGTCGAGTCGGTGGTCCGGGAGCTGCACGACGAGGCACGGCAACTCCTTCGTGCGGTCGGGCGGGACACCGCACTGGAACGTCAAGAGCGTCTCGCCAGCCTCCAGCATCAGGTCGAAGTGATAGTCGTCGCGGGCGCGGAAGTGTTGCTGGACGACGAAGCGCGGCATCGGGCACCTCCCGGGCGGCGCGGCCGCCGCGTGGGGATCGGCGTCAAACGAAACCGCCCCGCGCCGAGAACGACGCGGGGCGGGTAGGCACGAGTCAAACGCGGCGGGCCTCAGCTCGCCCCGTGCTCCAGGATGAGCTCCGCCCCGTTCGAAGCATCCAGGTTCAGAGCCCCGAGGGCCTCACCGGCGGCGTCGCGGAGCGTGTCGTCGGTGGTCCCGGCCAAGGCCTGGATCGCGTCGATCTGGTCGACCTTCAGCTCGTTGCCGACGTACCGGGCGGCCCGGGCCAGCGACTGCAGGGCGGCCACGCGGACCGGCTGGGATCGGTCTTCGTCGATGGCGACCGCGGCCATGGCACGGGTCACCTCGCCGTCGGGGATCTCGGCCAAAGCCTGGAGCACCTTGATGACCAGTTCGTCCGGCCGGTCCTCGAGGGCCATCAGGAGCGACGCCCGGGCCCGGCGGGCCGAGTAGACGCGGCTGCCGATCGCGATCTCCTTCAAGACCTCGGCCGCGCGGAGGCTGACCTGGCGGGCTTCCTCCTCGGCCAGCACAAGCGAGCCGGCCGCCGTCTTCAGTTCCTCGATCGCTGCCGCCAGGTCCTCGACCGACACCTCGGGGTCGACGGCCTTGACGAAGCGGATCTGCGCCTCCAGCCACGACGCCTTGACCGGATCGTCCGGGTACGAGAGGACGACGATCGGCGTCATGGCCGTCGCGTAGTCGGTGCGGAGCAGGCTGACCACGTCGGCGTGACTTACGTTGCGGGTACGGCTGGAGAGGACGACGGCGTCGATGCGGGGCATCGCGCGAGCCTGCGACAGGGCCTCGTTGCCCTCGCTGACCGCGGTCACGTGCCAGCCGTTGTTCTTCAGGGCGGCCTGGAGCCGGTTCCGGTTGTCGCTCTCCGGCTCCACCAGCAGGACCGTCCTGCCGGCCTGGAGGTTCAGGGCCTCGGCCAGCGTCGGGACGACCTTGCCGGCGCCCGTGAAGGCATTCTTCGGGTGGATGGCGGCCAAGGCGAACGCGGCCGCAAACCGGACCCGCTGATCCGGGTACGTCATGGCCACGACCAGGGGCGAGCCGACGTCTCCGTGGCCGTAAAGGGTCAGGAACTCCTCGTTGGCGACATCCTGGAGGGCGCGGCAAGCGCGGGTGGCGACCTCGGAGTTGCCCTCGCGCAAGGCCCGGTCGAGGACCTTGTACAGGTGCTGCTGGCCGACCGCCCGGGCGAAGAAGTCCAAGCTCGGCATGTCGTCCGGCAGGAAGGGGGCGGCCTCGCGGGCCGACTGGCCGTCGAGCTGCGATTCCATCTGCATCAGGGCGGAGACCCAAAGCGACACGGCCTCCAGCGCCTGCGGGTCGGCCCGCAACGCGTCGGCACACGCCCGCGCCGCCAGGATCTCGTTCACGGCCGCGCTTGGCGCCGCGCGGTACAGCAAGCCCGTCTCCGGCACCCACTCGAAGATGTCGGTCGTAGGCTGGCGGTTGTCGGCAACGACGATGCGCCCGTGGTAGAACTTCTCGGCCAGTTCCAGGAAGAGCTTCTTGGCCGGGACGCGCAGGATCGACTCGTCGGCGATACTCAGGATCGCCTTGGTGGCGGCAGCCTTGACGCCCTTGCCCCCCTCCGGGTTCTCGACGACCGCCTTCAGGAGCGGCAGCGAGTTCGGGTGCCCGATCTGGCCGAGCACCTTCAGGATCATCTCCTTGAGCTGGGCGTCGGGCGTGTCGAGGGACGCGTGAAGCGGCAAGAGGACAGGGCGGCCGAGTTCGGCCAGCGCCCGCAGCACGAATGCCTGAAGGTCCTGCTTGCTCGGGTCCTGGAGGACAGCCAAGGCGTGCGGCACGACGTACGGGCCGCTGTACTTCAACTCTTTCATCGCCAGGTAGTAGGGCCGGGGGCCCTTGCCGAGGCGGAGGAGGTTGGCCTGGATGCGGCCAGCGTCGGTCTTCTTGGCCTGCATGCCCTCGTCGGCGAGCGTGAGGATGCGGGCCGGGACGTCCCCCATCTCCTCCACGGTTACCATGCGGACGAGCAGGTCGTAGCCCGTCGAGGGCGATTCGGTCATCGCCAGGACGGCCTTCGGGTCCGGAGAAGCGGCCAGAACGGCCTCGCCGTGCTGGCGGGCAAGGTCGTAGCGGGCGATCTTGAAGTAGTGGACCATCATCCGCCAATCCTTCTGGAGGGCGGGGCCGGCCACGTCCACCGGCACGCCGGCGGCACCGTAGCCGGTGGCCTCGGCCATATCGACCTCTTCGGAGGGTGGCGCGGCGGGGCCTTCGCCAGGGAGTTCGGCGGGGGGGGCCTCACCGGGGATTTCCTCGGCGGGCGGGGCCTCTTCGGCGGGGGGCACCTCGGCCGGCGTCCCCTCCTCGCCCGGCGTCAGGCCGAACAGCTTCTCGAGCTCGCTGGTGATGTCCTGGGCCTGAGCGGCGCCCACGGGGATCAGCAGCACGGCCAGCACGGCAGCCAGCCACCCGAGGGACTGGAGCGAGGGCACGGCGCAGCGGGGAGCGGTCCGCTTCAACATCTGGCGTCTCCTTTTTGAGCCACGGCGAGTCTTGCGCAGCACATCCGACTGTATCGCGAGTCCGCCAAGCGGCGTGCGTCCCCGCCGGCGGATCAACGTCCTCTCTCCGCTCCCGCGCGACGCAAACGCCGTCTGCGCCAGGGGATAAGCAGCGCGATTATAGGAGGCCCCCTAGGGTCGTCAACTAAATTTCAGAGGGCTCCGAACCCCTTACCTGCTTATACGCCGCGGGGCCCAAACGGTCCTTTCGATTGTCGCCAAACCCCCGGCGCCGGCCTTGTGCGCGGCACCCTGTCCGAGTATGCTCTGCCCGACCCGGATACCAAGGAGCCCCCGATGTCCGAGCCCGCCGCCCTGCCCCACGACCCCGCGTTGCCCCTCGGCGACCTCACACCCGAGCCGACCGGCGCCACCGTCACGGAGCCGGCCCGCGACGTGCCCGTCCTGACCGAGTGCGACGTGGCCGTTCTGGGCGGCGGCCCGGCCGGGGTCTGCGCCGCCGCGGCCGCGGCACGGGCCGGCAAGCGCGTCGTCCTCGTCGAACGGTACGGGTATCTGGGCGGGATGGCCACGGCCGGGTGGGTCAGCATCTTCCACACACTCTACGGCACGGACAAGGCCACGAAGGTGATCGGTGGCCTGGCCGAAGAGTTCATCCGGCGGATGCAGCGCCTCGGCGGGGTCCGCAACCAGAGCGACGACGGCGAGACCGGTGGCTGGGACAGTTGCGGCGAGACCGCGCGGTTCGCCTATGACGACCTGGCCGTCGGTAGCGGCGTCAGGCTCCTTCTCCACGCCCGCCTGGCCGGAGCTCTGGCGGACGGGCGCCGCGTGACGGCGGCCCTCGTCGAGACCAAGTCCGGCCGCGGGGCCATTCTCGCCGACGCCTTCGTCGACTGCACGGGCGATGCCGACCTGGTCCGCGCCGCCGGGGCGGCCGTCACCCTCGGCAGCCCCGAGGGCAAGTGCCAGGCCCCCACACTCGTTTTCCGGACGCGTGGCCAGACCGACGACGCCGCCAGCCTCCGCGAAATGCAGGCGTTCCTTTCAGGCCGGCCGATGGATTACCGCGACGAGCCCTTCTCATGCCACGTCTGGGGCATCCCGTGCGTCCTCGACCCGTCCGAGCGGATGATCGCCGGCACCCGCGTGCTGAACGTCAACTGCGCCGACGCCCGCGACTTCACCCGGGCCGAAATCGACGCCCGGTACCAACTCCGCTGGATGTTCCGGCAGTTCGGGGACCTGCCCGGCTGGGAAGCGGCCCACCTGGTGGCCATGGCCCATCAAATCGGCGTCCGCGAGACGTATCGCATCGTCGCCGACCGGACGATCACGCGGGAAGACCTGCTCTCCGGGCGCCGCTGGCCCGACCCCGTCTGCCAGGGCACGTATCCCGTGGACATCCACCAGCCGGACCGGCCGGGCATCCTCTTTGAGTACCTGGACGGGCGGCGTCGGTGGGTCGGGGCGGAGGCGCGGAGCAAGTGGGACCGCTGGGACGGCCAGCCCGAGGACGCCCCGCCGCGCGACACCCTCTGCTGGCAGGTTCCCTACGGTTGCCTCGTGCCGCGCGATCTCGACAACGTTCTGGCCGCGGGCCGGTGCATCGGGGCCGACCACGAGGCGGCCGGGGCGACCCGCGTGATGATCAACTGCATGCAGCTCGGGCACGCGGCCGGGACGGCGGCGGCGCTCGCGAAGGGCGGCGAGATCCGCGCCGTGGACGCGCCGGCGCTCACGGTCGCCCTCACGGAAGCCGGGATGCCCCTGCTGCCGGTCGAGGACACGGAGCGGCGATGACCGAGCCTGTCCTGCTCTGGCCCGACGGCGCCCCCGGCGCCGCGGGCGACGGCCCCGAGGACCGGCCGCGCCTCACGCCCTACCTTCTCGACGGCACCGGGCCGCACCCCATGGTCCTCGTCTGCCCCGGCGGGGGCTACAACCACCGAGCGCCGCACGAGGGCGAGCCGGTGGCCCGGTGGCTGAACGACATCGGCGCCGGCGCCGCCGTCCTCGACTACCGCGTGGCGCCCTACCGGTACCCGGCGGCCCTGCAGGACGCGCTTCGGGCGGTGCGGCTGGTACGGTCCAAAGCGGCCGAGTGGCGGGTGGATGCGCGGCGGGTGGCGATTCTCGGGTTCTCGGCGGGCGGGCACGTGGCCGCCTCGGCCTCGACGCTCTACGACGAGGCGGCGCTCGATCCGGACGGCCCGGTCGATACGCAACCCAGCCGGCCGGATGCGTCCATCCTCTGCTACCCCGTCATCACGTTCAGCGACGCGCGGCACGACGGGTCGATGCGGGCGCTGCTCGGGCCGGAGCGGGCGGACGACCCGGCATGGCGCGAGCGGCTGAGCCTGGAGCGGCGTGTCACACCTCGGACGCCGCCCGCCTTTCTCTGGGCGACCGCCGACGACCCGGCCGTTCCGGTCGTCAACAGCCTGCGGTACGCCGAGGCGCTCGCGGCCACGGGAGTTCCGGTGGGGCTGCACGTCTTCCCGCACGGACCCCACGGCGTAGGCCTGGGGCGCGAGGGCGACCGGGCGTGCCCGGCGGTGACGGTGTGGACGGACCTCTGCGAGGCATGGCTGCGCGGGGTCGGGTTCCTGCCGGCCGCCGGCTGAGTCCGCCACGTCCCGCCCCCCTGCCCCGAAGTCTGCGGAACCGCCGGGCGCACCCCGGGTTCGAGAAGCAGGGCGCCGCCGCACGCATCTCACGCCCGCGCCGAGTGAAGCAGGGCGCCGCCGCACGCATCTCGCGCCCGCGCCGCGTAAGGAGGCCGGCATGTCCACCCACCGCCGCACAGTCTCGCGCCGCCGGTTTCTCCAGGGGACGGCTGCCGCGGCCGCCGCGTTCACCATCGTGCCGCGCCACGTCCTGGGCGGCGAGGGCCACACGCCGCCGAGCGAACAGATCGGCGGAGCCCTGATCGGGTGCGGCGGGCGCGGGGGCGGCACGTTCAGCGACCTGAAAAAGAAGCACGGTCTACCCGTGCGGCAACTGGCGAAGTGCGACGTCAAGTGGTTGGATCAGGCCGACAACAAGACGATCTACACCGACTTCCGGCGCGTCCTGGAGCGGCAGGACATCGAGGTGGTCGCCATCGCCACCCCGCCGCACTGGCACGCCCTGATCTCCATTGCCGCCATGGAGGCCGGCAAGGACGTGCTGTGCGAGAAGCCGATGACACGGACCATCGGCGAGGGCCGGGCCGTCGTCGAGGCCGCCAAGCGGTACGGCCGCGTCTTCCAGATCGGCACCTACGGCCGCTTCGGCATGGCCCGCCGCGACGAGAACCGCCTGACGCGGAAGATCATGCGGAGCGGCCTTCTGGACCCCTGCCCGGGCATGTACGTGCGGCGCGGCGGGTTCAAGGTCAAGGAGTGGAGCGGCAAGCTGAATGTGCCGCCCCAGCCCGTCCCGGCCCACCTCGACTGGGATCTCTACTGCGGCCCGTCGCCGCTGAAGCCGTTCGTGCCGCCCCGCCATGGCGGGACGCACCGGTGGTACTGGGACTACGAGGGCGGCGGCCTGGGCGACATGGGGCAGCATCACCTCGACCCGATCACGTACCTGTTCGGGAAGGACGTGACGGCCCCGGTGGAGATCGAGGCGCACGCGCCGCCAGTCCATCCGGAGGTCTCAGGCATGTGGGGCTGGGTGAAGCTCCGGTACGCCGACGGATTCCTGCTGGTGCTCGAGAGCGGCGAGTGGGGCGAGCCGACGGGCCTCCAGTCGCGCAAGGTGACGCTCGCCGACCTCAGCCCCGAGGCGCAGAAGAAGCTCGAGCAGATGCCCGACCCGGAACCGCTCATCGGCTTCGGCGAGGCCGTCAAGACGCGCAAACCGGCGGGCGGGCACGCGGAGGCGGCCCACCGGACGGCGTGCATCATGCACCTGGCGAACATCGCCATCCGGACGGGTCGGCCGATCCGGTTCGACCCCGAGACGGAGCAGATCGTCGGCGATGACGAAGCGAACCGTCTGGCCCATCCGCCGATGCGGGCCCCCTGGCACCTGTAAGCCCCCGAAGGGAGCAGACGATGGCCGACGCGACGAAGGTCGCCGCCCTGGTGGCGGCCATGCCCGACCTGGACGAGCCGCAGACCGACAGCAAAGGCCGCACGCACAGCCGCGACGCCGGCAAGCTGACGGGGCCGCCCTGGTCCGAGATGGAGACGACCTGCGAGGCGATCCTGGCCGCCGGCGACGACGGGCTCGCCGCGCTCACCGCCCTGGTGAAGCCCGGGGCGGGAGTCGAGGACTACCGCGCCCGGTACACGGTGCACGGCCTTGCCGTCTATGTGTGCCGGGACGGCAAGACCGAAGAGCGGGCCCGCGTGGAAGCGGCGCTGACCGACGCGATGGAACAGGCCGAGGACCCGACGGCGCGGCTCTTCTTCGTCCGGGAGCTGGCGACGTGCGGCACGGCGCGGACGGTCAAAGCCCTGGCGCCGCTCGCGACGGACGCCGAGGTCGGTCCCGACGCTGTGGCCACGCTGTTCGCGTGCGGGGCTGCCTCGGACGTCTTCCGGACGGCGCTCGCCGGGGCAAAGGGCCGGGCGCGGCTGCACGTCGTGCAGGCGCTCGCGGCCGCGGGGGATGCCCAGGCAGCGGGGCCGCTCCTCGAGACCGCAAAGGCGGACGACGGCCACGTGCGTCTGGCGACCCTCTGGGGCCTGGCGCGGCTGGGAAAGGCCGAGGCGGCCGACCTGATGCTCGACACGATGGCCCGAGGCGACCGCTGGGAGCGGATCAAGGCCGCCAAAGCGGCGCTGCTTCTGGCCGAGACGCTGGCCGCCAAGGACAACGCGGCTGATGCCAAGGCCGTCTATCAGCGCGTCGCCCAAGCCGCTGGAGACAAGGCCGAGGCATACCTGCGCGACGCGGCCGAGCGCGGCATGAGGAGCATGTGACGCCTAGACGGCCGCGGGAAGGTCGACGGCGTCTTCGGTCCGCTCCTGCCACCGCTTGATACGGTCGAGAAGATCGCCGATGCGGCCGGCCTGGTCGGGATCGGCCACGAGGTTCTTCCGCTCCAGCGGGTCGGTCGAGAGGTCGTAGAGTTCGTGCTCGCCGGCGGTGGACCAGTTGAGCTTCCAGCCGTCGGGCGTCACGACCGTGCGGATGTTGGCCGCCCGCGACACCGCCACCGCCTCGGCCGAACACGCCTCCCGCTCGGCGGCCGAGATCTTGTCGGCGGCATGGGGTTGCTTCCACGTCTCCTCGCGGGTCCACTCGATGACAACGTCCTGATCGGCCCGGCCCCCATGCTCCAGCAGCGGCCGCAGACTCGTGCCCTGGAGGCGGTCGGGCGGGGTCTGGCCCATCAGGTCGAGCAGCGTCGGCACAAGGTCGATCTGGCTGACCGGTCCGGACACGCGGCGGCCGTCGGTCTGGCCGGGGAGGCGAACCGTCATCGGCACGCGGGTCGATTCCTCGTACTGGTGGCCCTTGCCGAGGAGCCGGTGGCTGCCCATCAGGTCGCCGTGGTCGCTCGTGAAGACGACGATTGTGTCGTCGTCCTGGTCGGTCTCTTCGAGAGCGGCAAGGATGCGGCCGACATGGGTATCGACCAGGCTGCACAGGCCCCAGTACCGGGCGATAAGCTCGCGCCAGCCGGCCTCGTCGGCCAAAGGCTGGCCTTCAAAGCCTTTCTCGGCGTACGTGGCGGCCGCCGCACGAGCCTTGCACGTCGCGCCAGGGCCGGGGAACTCGAAGTTGTCCGGCACGATGACTTCGGCGGGGTCGTATTGGTCGTCGCGGCAGCAGTAGAACGGCATGTGCGGCTCGAGGAAGTTGACGTAGAGGACCCACTCGCGGCCCCGGTTCTCGCGGATGAACCGGGTCGCCCCTTCCGAGAGGAACATCGGCCGCGAGTGCGCCTCCGGAAAGCGATGGATCTGCGGCCGGAAGAAGCGGTCGGCGATGTCCGGCGGGAGCTCCGGCCGCGGGACCGGCTTCTGGCCGCGCTCGGCGAGCCAGTGGTGGTAGGCGGAGCGCTCGGCCTGGTCGCGCTCCGGGCGGTAGTAGGCGTGGTAGGTGTCCTCGGTGGCCCGCCACTCCTCGAAGCCGTGCTGGGCGAAGATCTCATCCCCGAGGTGCCACTTGCCGTGGTGGGCGCAGAACCAGCGGCCCGCCTCCAACATCTCCGGCACGCACGGGACATCCTGTGGCAGCGGGATGTTGTTCTCGACAAGACCCGTCGTGTGCGGGTACAGGCCCGTCAGCAGGCTCGACCGGCTCGGGGTGCACACCGGCTGGGTGACGTACGTCTGCTCGAAGACGGTCGAGCGGGCCGCCAGCCGGTCGAGATGGGGCGTCTCGATGCGCCGGTTGCCGTAGGCGGCCATCGTGTCGTAGCGCTGCTCGTCGGTGTAGAGGAAGAGGAGGTTGGGCATCGGATTCCTTCCCGGGGTCTCATGCGTCCACAGAGGCCGTGGGCCGCGCGTCAGTCCGGCCGCACGGCGCCCAGGAGCGCCTCGATCCGCTCGCGGACGCCGTCGTCCTTGATGCGGCCGGTCTCCAGGCACGTCCGCAGGGACGGGGCGAGCGGCAGCGAGAACCGCTCGACGAGCTTCCGCGCGGCATTCCTCTGCTCACCGTAGCGGCTCTCAAACGCGGCCACAAGGCCTTCGGCCAAGGCATCGAGCACGACACGGTCGGGCATGGGCGGCAGGGGGACCTCGTCGGGCGCGGATTTCGCTGGCAGGGGCGCGGCCGCGGCGGCGAGCGTCGCGAGCAGAACGAACAGGCGCATGACAGGCCTCCCGGTCGGGCGTCGCAAGCGGCCACGCGCGGCCGCCTGCGGTTAAGCGGCCGGGCGGCCGGAGGGGACCGGTCCATCTTCCACCAGTCCGGGCCCGAATTCAAGCGCCACCGCGGGCGCAAAAAGGTGGCCGCACGTGGCGGGGGGAGAGACCACGTACGGCCGCGGGGATAGTTCGGTTGTGTCGCGACGGTCGGCGGCTCAGCGGCGCCGCCGACGGGCATGCAGCAGCAGGATCGACCCGGCAGCCGCCAGGAACACCGTGCCGGGCTCCGGCACCGGCGTCGAGTCGCCGCCGTCGACCCGGATCACGTCGTTGCCGCAACCCCAGGTGATCTGCGTCAGGAACTCCGACGTCTCGGTCGCGCCGAGCAGGTCGAGGTCGATGCTGTACTCGATGAGGAACGTGCCGTCCTCGGCGCCGCCGTAGTCGAAGGTCTCCTGGCCCATGACGTCGAGGAGCGTCAGCACGGTGGCCGTACCGACGAACCGGTCCTCGTACCCGTCCTCGAGCATGAGGTCCGAGACGGCCCACGGGCCGGCGATCTCCTCGACGGTGCGCGGCTCGTCGTAGTAGTCGCTCTCGACCTCGCGCTCGTCACCCAGGTAGCTGCGGCTGCCCGGCTGAAGCAACTGGACCTCGTCGGGCCCGTAGAGTTGATAGATGGCCCCAGTGGGCAGGCCTTGGTTGGCCGGCTGGGTGACGACGCCGTAGACCGCGTCATCGACCATGAGGAAGAGGTCGCCGAGGGTCCACGTCGTGCCGCTTATGTTGGTCGCGAACGGCGAACTGGTCACCGTCAGGACCTGCAACTGGCCCTCGTGGAAGCGGACGTACATCTCTTCCAGGTCGGTCTTCTCGCCGCTTGAGCCCCCGGGGCTCGGAACGTACCCGACGCCGCCGGGGTAGTTGATCGGCGCGTAGTCGTTCTGGATGGTGAGATACACGCCATCCTGGGTGATGCGGTTGCTCAGGTTGGGGGTCGTGAACGGCGTGACGCCCCAGTCGGTGACGGTGCCGCCACCATCGATCAGCATGCCGAAAGCGTTGCCGCCAAGCAGTGCCAGAACCGTCGCGGTCAGGATCAGGTGCCTACGCATACAGGTCTCCTCTCAGGATTATGGTCGGTTTCGTTGCACGCGCCGTCCTCGGGGGACGGACGCGGACCAACGGCATGTAGGGGAGGTTCGCTGTCTGCGTGGGTGCCGCGGACATCAGAAAGCCTACGCATGGGACCGGCCAAGGCAAACGCGGCCATGGTCACGGCGCGGGCGCGGGGACGGACGCCGGCCCCGGGCGGAGGCGCAGTCGGCCTCGGACAGGGCCATGGCGACCCGAATTCAAGGGTTCAGAGAAATGAAACGCGCTGGCTGCCGGGCCGCTTGCGGACGGCGGGGATTTCCGGCGTGCTGCGCGCGCACCCGGCTCGGACGCACGGTTTTTCCGGCGCCCCGTCAGAAGCGGAAGGCCACCTTCAGCGTCACGAAGGCCCCGTCGGCCACCTCGATCCGGTTCCGCCCGCGCTCGTCGTAGTCCTCCCCCTCGAAGAAGCTGCGGTCGAACGCGTAGCCGCCGGTCAGGCCGAGACGGGCGTGTTCCCCAAGGTCCACGGCCAGCCCCCCCTCGACCCGCTTCTCGTAGTAGAAGAGCCGGTCGTCCTCGTCGGCCCGGTCGGCCCGGAAGAAGCGGGTACTGTCCCACGCGAAGCCCGCGAAAAGGTCCACGTCAGGAGAGGCCGTCCACGTCACCCGGGCCGACACCGCCCGCGGGATTCGGTACATGGCATCTAAGGCCAGGGCCTCCAGCGGCCGGTACCGGACGGCCATGACGGGCACGCCCAGCAAGGCCTGGAAATCGCGGCTTGGGGCGTACCAGTAGGCGACGCCGGGAATCGGCACGTGCGGCAGGAACTCGCGGTTGCTCGCGTAGTTGAGCAGGAAGAGCCAGGCGTCGCGGTCACCGGCCGGAACACGGAGCGACGCCGTCACGTCGGCGGCCGTCTCGTCGATCGTGTGGAACGGCTTGTCGCTCGGCCCGCTTACCTCGGCCCGGACGCCGGCGACCCAGTCGTCGCGGACCCGCCAGCGGTACGTCGTCGCGAGGTGCACGTCCCAGAGCGCGTCCGGGAAGGCCTCGCCCGTGTCCGGCAGGCGCATGTCGGTGTGGAAGTCCATCGCGCGGAGGCCCGCGTCGACGGCCCACTCGCGGTCCTTGTCCTGGAGGACAGGCACGCGGAACAGCGCCTCGTGGTCCTCGTAGGCGAGGTCCGTCGGCTGGTTCTTGACGTCTCGCTCCAGGTAGAGCGTGGCGTCGTAGTCCACCGACGGCTTGGCGTCGCCGAGGGTCCCGCGCGCCCAACGGAGCATCTCGCTCTGGCCAGCAGCGGCGCCGGCGGCCAGGAGCAGGACGAGCGCGCCCCGTGCGGCGGTGACGAAGGGTAGGCGCGGCATGGCGGGTTCCTCTCCCCCGTACTGTGGTTCGGAGCATGGTAGGCGCGGCGTCGGCCGTGGGGCAACCCCCGCGCGGCGGCCGCGCGCACCGAGACCCGGCGGGGGCAAAACCGTGACACCCGCGCGGCGGCGCGGTATAGCTTCCCCGCCGGCGCCAACGACGGCGCCGCGACACCGCGTATCCGGCCCAAGCGAGAGCGGCCATGCCGCTCGGGAGACCCGCCATGAGCTCAGCATCGCCCTTCCAGGGCCGCCTCGAGGCCGACGGTACGTTCGTCCTGGAGGACTACAACCGGGCCACGGCCTTCTCCAGCTTCCTGCCCGGCATCGCCGGCCTCTGGGGCACGCCCCTCTGGGTCTACACCGTGAACCGCGGCCAGGGCGTCGCCTGCTTCGGCACCGAGGACAAGGACCACGCCATCCTGGAGTTCTCGTCGGCGGCGCGGCACTGGCGGCGGGCGGCCCTGGAGGGGTTCCGCACGTTCCTCCGGCTGGGAACCGGCCCGGACGCGCCCGTCCACGAGCCCTTCCGCATGCCGACGGCGGGCGCGCCCGTGCGCCAGACGATGCGGATCACCCCGGCGGACCTGACCGTCGAGGAGGTCCACGAGGGCCTCGGCTTGGCCGTCACCGTCACCACGTTCACCGTCCCGAACGAGCCGTGGGCGGCGCTGGCGCGGCGGGTGCGGGTGGAGAATCGGACGGACGCGCCACTGGAGTTGGAGGTCGCCGACGGCCTGCCGATGGTCGTCCCGTACGGCGAGGGCATGGAGTTCCTGAAGATCATGCCCTTCATCACGGAGGGGTACCTGCAGGTGCGGGACCTGGACCGCGACGCGCCGTACCTGAACCTGAAGGCGATACCGTCGGACACGGCCGAGACCGAGTTTGTCGAGGCGGGGAACGTCTTCCTCGGCGTGCGCGAAGCCGGCGGGCCGCGCGGCCTGCTGCGGGCGATCGTCGACCCGGGCCTCGTGTTCGGCCCGATGACCGACTTCCATCGGCCTTACGCCTTCGAGGCGCCGGACTTCGACCCGGACGCGCCGCAGACGGTCCATTGTATCACGCCGTGCGGCTTCGTGACGGGCCGGTTCCGCGTCAAGCCGGGCGAGGCGGCCGCGTGGTCCTCGCTCTACGGCCGGGCCCGGAGCCTGGCCGAGGCCCACACGTGGCCCGCGAAGCTGGCCGAAGCCGGGTGGCTGGACGCGAAGGCCGAGGCAAACCGCCTGGAGGTCGAGAAGGTCCGCCACAGGCTCTTCCTGCACTCCGGCTCGGACGCGCTCAATGAGTACGGGCCGCAGACGCTGCTCGACAACTGCCTGCGCGGCGGGCTGCCCATCGAACTCCCGGCCAAGGGGCGGCGCGTCACGTTCCACGTCTACTCGCGCAAGCACGGCGACCTGGAGCGGGACTACAACTTCTTCCGGCTGGAACCGACACGTCTCAGCCAAGGCAACGGCCACTTCCGCGACGTCAACCAGAACCGGCGGAACGACCCGTGGATCTGCCCGGCCGTCGGGGCCGAAAACCTCCGCTTCTTCCTCAACCTGCTCCAGCCCGACGGGTTCAACCCGCTGGTCTGCCTGGGCGTGCGGTTCCACGTGCCGCCCGGGCCGGAGCGCGACGCGGCCCTGACGGAGGCGGTGGCGGAGGCCGACCGGGCGCGGCTGGCGGCCTTTCTGGACGCGCCCTTCACGCCCGGCGAGCTCCTGGAGTTCGTGACCGACGAGGGTATCGGGCTCGCAGACGGGCCCGAGGCCTTGCTGGAGGCCCTGCTGGCGCTCGCCGAGAAGCGGGAGGAGGCCGAGCACGGCGTCGGCTACTGGACCGATCACTGGTTCTACAACGTCGACCTGCTGGAGAGCTTCCTCGCGATCTTCCCAGACCGACTGCGCGAGGTGCTCGTCGAGGATGCCACCTACACCTTCCGCGACACGCATGTCCGGGTGCTCCCGCGCGACCGGCGGTTCGTCCTCGTCGCGCCGGGCAAGGTGCGGCAACCGGCCCAGCCCGCACACGACGCGGCGAAGGCGGCCCGCATTGCCGCCCGGCCGAGCGACCCGCACCGGGTGCGTACGCGGCACGGCGAGGGCGAGGTCTACCGGACGACGCTCCTCGGCAAGATCGTCGCCCTGCTCGCGGTGAAGCTCGCGAGCGTGTCTCCAAGCGGCGTCGGCCTGGAGATGGACGGCGGGCGCCCGGGGTGGCACGACTCGATCAACGGCCTGCCCGGCCTGATCGGGGCCACGACGAGCGAGGTCTTTCAGCTCCTTCGGGCCGTGCGGCTCGTCTCCAGGTGGCTCGACGAACTGGCGCTGCCGGACGATCACGTGCAGCCCGTGCCGGTCGAGGTGCGGACGCTGCTCGACCGGTTGGCCGGGCTGCTGGAACGGTTCGCGGCCACCGAGGACGACCCGGACCGGGACCTCGTCTGCTGGCAGAGCGCGAGCGACGCGAAGGAGGCCTACCGCGACGCCGTCTGGCCCGGCTTCGACGGGGCCGAGGCGGACCTGGCGATGGGCGAGCTCCGCGAATGGCTCGGCCTGGCCGAGGTGCGGCTGGAGGCGTCGCTGGCCGCCTCGGCCGACCCCGAAACGGGCCTGCCGCTGACCTACGTCGCCCACGAGGCGACGGAGTTCGAGCCGATCGAGACGCCCGGTCCGGACGGGCGGCCCGTCGTCCAGCGCGACCCGCGCGGCCGGCCTTACGTGCGGGTGCGGCGGTTCGAGCTCAAGCCCCTGCCGCTCTTTCTGGAGGCGCCGATGCACGCCCTCCGGACCGAAAGCGATCCCGAACGGGCGCAGGCCCTCCGCGAGAAGGTGCGGGCGACGCCACTCTACGACGGCCCCCTCGGCATGTACATCGTCAACGCCCCGGTGCCGGAGTCATGGACCGAGATCGGGCGCATCTGGGCGTGGCCGCCCGGCTGGTTCGAGCGCGAAAACGTCTTCATGCACCTGGAACACAAGTTTCTTCTGGCGGAGTTGGCGGCCGGGTTGCCGGAGGCGTTCTATGAGGACATGCGCCGGTGCTGGGTACCGTTTCAACCGCCGGAGCGGTTCGGGCGGAGCACGCTGGAGAACGTCTCGTGCATCGTCGCCACGACGCATCCGCGGGCGGCCTTCCACGGGCGGGGCCTTCTGCCGCGCACCAGCGGCATGACCGCCGAGGTCGTTCACACGCTGCTCTGGATGAGCTTCGGTCAGCGCCCGTTCCGCATCGAAGACGACCGTGTGGTGCTCCGCCTGGAGCCGGTCCTCCCGGACTGGCTCTTCACCGAGGCCGAGACAGCGCGCGAGCGCGTCGCGTGGGACGGGACGCGGATCGAACACACCTTCCCGGCGGGGTCGTACGCCGCCCTCTTCCTCGGTCGGACGCTCGTCACGTACGTGAACCCTGACCGGCGGCCGACGTTCGGCCCGGAGGCGGCGCGCGTGCAGCGGTATACGCTCACGTACGGCGACGGGCGGACGGAAGCGGTCGAGGGCGCCGCCCTGCCCGAGCCGCAGGCCCTGGCGGTCCGAGACGGACGCGTGACGAGGCTGGAGGTGGCGCTGGCGTAGACAGGCCGTCAGCGACCGGTGCCGGTGCCGCGCGGCAGGCACGCGGTGAGGACCCGGGCAAGCTGGACGGCCTCCATATTCGTGGCGTCCGCCCGGTTGGCCTCCGTGATCTTCTGGACGGCGGCGTTGTAGGGCGTGACCCAGGCCAGCCCCCCACGCCTGCGGGCCAGGGCGAACCGACGGGCGAGCACCTTCGCCTGCATCAGGTAGCAGCGCGACTGGAACATGGCCCGGCCCCCAAGCGGTCACTCGCTCTCTTGTACGAGCACCCCGGGGGCATGCGCCGCGCCAGCGCGCGGGCCGGTCCCGCTCAGGCCCTGCCGCGGTCGAAGAACGGCTTCAGGTACCGCCGCTCGGCCTTGACCATGCGGTCGAACATCTCGCTGATCTCGGGCAGCGAACAGACGGCCGCCGTCAGCGGGTCCAGCATCAGGCCGCGCTTCGCCTTCTCCGGGTCGCCCTCGATGCACGCCTCGGCCACCAGCTTGTTCACGGACATGTGCTGGCGGTTGATGGCGGCGCACTGGTCGGGAAGGTCGCCGAAGTGGATCGGCCACAGGCCCGACTTGTCGACGTGGACGGGCACCTCGACGACGCTGTCAAAGGGCAGGTTCTCGATGAGGCCGTCGTTCCAGGTCGAGCCGTGAAAGACGAACGGCCGGCCGAGCACCACCGCCTCGATGATCTGCGAGGCGTACTCGTGGCTGCGGCCGTGGACCTTGAGATCCTCCTTGCCCTGGAGGACGCGCCGGCGCCGCTGGTCGGCGCTCTTGCGCCAGGTCGGCCACTCGTCGGCGTAGAAGCTCTCCTGGCCGCGGTACTTCTCGCGGACATAGTGCTTCAGGAGCTCCTTGCGCTTGCGGTACCAGGGGACGTACTCGCTGAAGTGGCCGCTTGATTCGGTCACGTAGTAGCCAAAGTGAAGCATGAAATCGAAGCGGACGGGGTCCTGTTCCCAGAGTTCGGGATCGCGCTGCACCTTCCGCTTGATCCTCGGGTACAGGTCCTTGCCCTTGTGTTCGGCACGAGTGAACCAGGCGCTGTGGTTGAGGCCCGCGCACTCCCAGACCAACTCCTCGTAGGGGACGCCGGCGTAGCCGGCGAGGCGGCGGCTGGAGCCCTGGACGCTGTGGCAGAGGCCGACGACCGGCAGGTCGCTCACGGCCTGGGCCGCGTGCGTCATGATGCTCATCGGGTTCGTGTAGTTGAGGACGACCGCATCCGGAGCGAGGTGCTCGACGTCCTCCAGCACCTCCAACCACACCGGCACGGTCCGCATGGCCTTGAAGATGCCGCCCGGGCCGATCGTGTCGCCGATGCACTGGCTGACGCCGTATTCCAACGGGATGTCGTTATCGGACCGGACGGTCTTGACGCCGGAGACCTCGATGGTGTTGATGACGAAGTCGGCGCCGCTCAGGACTTCGCTGCGCTCGGTCGTGTCGGCGACGGTCCAGGCGTCGGCGACGCCCAGCTTTTCGGCGATGCGTCGGACGCAGCCGGCGGCCAACTGCAGGCGTTTGGCGTCGGTATCGACCAGGGCGATGGTCCCGCCCTTCAGGCCCTCAATCTGCATGATGTCGCCGGCCAGCCTGTGCGTAAACGCGCTGCCGGCCCCAAGCATGACGATGCGAACCATCCGGCGTCTCCTTTGGGCCGCAGCATGCGACCGTGAGGAGGCAACCCTATCGCGGCGCGGGGGCAAGTCAAGCGGGAATCGGCTCAGCCGGTGTGGTTCTCGGGCGCGGTTGCGGGCGGCGCGGCGTCAGGCGGTTCGTCGGCAGGACGGGCCAGCGCCTGCACGGCCACGAGTAGCACGCCGAAGGCGGCCAAGACGATGCCGCTGGTCGCGAGCAGCCACCGCGTACCCATCCACGTGATCAGGAAGAACGCCGTGCCCAACGTACCGGCGATGGCGCCGGCGGTGGAGACGGCCGAGACGTTGCCCACCCCCGCGCCGAGGCGGCCCAAGCGGTGGATGAGTAGCTTGGCCGCATAGGGCGTGATCATCCCGATAAGGATCGACGGAACGAGAAACAGCGCCGCCCCGGCCGCAAGCGTCGGCAGGCGGAGATCCACCTGGGCCGGCGGCAGGGAGACCTGCAGACCGCCGAAGTCCCCGCTGGTGTCAGCCGCCCACGCTTCGGGCGGCGGGGCGTCCTTGCCGGGGAAGGTCCACTCGAAGACGGCGTCGGCGTAGAGCGGAATGACGGCCGCCACCGCCCCGGCTGCCAGGAAGATGCATCCGAGCTTCCAGAAGGCGGGCCGCCGGTCGGCCAGGCGGCCGCCGAGGCTCGCGCCGAGCGCCAAACCGCCCAGGAAGACGCTGATCAGGCTGCCCCAAACCATGATATCGCTGCCGAACTCGGGCTGGACGCGGCGGAAGCCGGCCATCTCGAGACTCATCAGGGCCGCGCCGGAGGCGAAGACGGCCGTCAGGACCAGCAGGCGGACGATCATGACTGGCCGGGGGCCTCCGCTTCGAAGTGCTTCGGGTGCTCGTGCCGGAGCGTATTCACCGGGGCCATGTCATCGGTGAGTGGCGCCTCCTGGATCACCCGGTGGGTCCAGATCTGGACCTCCTTGCCGATGGTGGCCGGCATGTCGTAACCGAAGTCGCGCTGGCGGGCAAGCCGCTCGGCGCGGCGGACCCACTGGTTGGGGGTCACCTGCTCCGGGGCCGTCGAACCGTAGACGATGACGTTGCCAGACCCGGAGGCCGGCATGACGTAGACCTGCGGGAAGACCGCCTGGAAGGTCCGCATCTCGGCGAAGAAGAAACGGTTGAGGCGCGGTTCCCACAGGTTCGACGCGACCAGGCCGCCCGGCTTCAGGCGCGACCGCGCGAGGCGAATGAACTCCAGCGTCGTCAGGTGAAACGGGATGTGGTCGGCCGCGTAAGCGTCAAGAAGGATGATGTCATAGGTTTTCTCGGTCCCCTTCAGGAAGAGCCGCCCGTCCATCACGTAGATGTGCGTGTTCGGGCTGGGCGCCAGCTTGAAGAACTGGCCGGCGACCTTGACCACGTCCGGGTCGAGTTCGACGATGTCGAGCTTGACCTTCGGGAAATGCGTCTGGATGAACTTGGGAAGCGAGCCGCCGCCGAGACCCAGGAGGAGGACCTCCTTCGGGTCCTCGTGAAGGGCGAAGGCGGCCATCATGGACTTCGAGTAGGCCAACGTCAGGTCGACCGGGGCGTCCAGCTTCATACTCGACTGGACCCCGTGCATCTTCGAGAAGTAGAGGCAGCGGAGGTTCTCATCCAGGTGGTCGACCACGTAGATGCGGTAGTACCGGGACTCCTTGTCGTAGAGGACGACCTGCTTCGCCCCGTCCGGGTCGGCGGCGGCCCAGACGGCGACCAAGCCGGCTGCGGCCAAGACGATGGCGACGACGGCAGTAACGGCTCGTTTCACGCCTGAGCCCTCCCGGTTCGGAGACCACGCGCGCCCAGCCTATCGGCGAGGGCCGCGGAATGCCAGCCGAAAGCCCGACACGACGGTGGGCCCAAGCCTTCCCAGACCGCCCATCTTGCCCTTTTTGCTATCCGTCGCCGCTGGGGCTGCCGATAAGCCTTGGGATGGACGAGTCTCTGCCCGGGAGGATTCAGCCGTGTCCGCCGATGATATGATGGAAACGCTCGAGAAGACGCTCGAAGAAGGCCGCTCCCAGGGCGGCGACGACCGGCGTTCGGGCAACAACCGCCGCAGCGGCAAACCGTCGAATTACACCGGGACGGAGCGCCGCCGCAACCGTGACCGCCGCGTCATGGGCGACCGCCGCACCGGCCGGGACCGCCGTTCCGGAAGCGACCGCCGTTCCGCCCTCCGCCGCCGCGAAGATCAGGAAGCCCTTCAGAAGCGCGTGGACGAGGGCGAGTTGACCCTTGAGGAGATTGAGTTCGTCCGGGCCATCGACCGCTACAAGCGGAAGTTCAACCGTCCGTTCCCAACCTGGAGCGAAGTGCTGGCAATCCTGAAGGATTTGGGGTATACCAAGGATAGTCTGAGCTAGCCGGTCCCGGGGTCGGCGGCTCCAGGACGTGGACGGTTGAACGCCGCGGCCCGCCCGGGAAGGCCGCCGCCTCGCTGGACGGACTCTGCATGGAGCGTATCGCGATTCTCACGTCGACGGCCCCCCTGCGCAAAACAACGACGCGGCACGGGGTGACCAAGCAGCGATTCAACCTGGAAACGTGCATCGACCTGGCCCGCCGGTTCGACGTCGTCATCGTGGGCAGCCTGTCGCACGACCAGGTCTTCGAGCACATCGCGCAGCGCCTGCCGCGGGAAAGCCGCCCCAAGTTCCGGCTCTATGCCCGCTCCTTCTTCCACTCGTTCCGGACGCCCGAGATCATGCGGACGACCGACGACCCGCGGAACCCCGGGTGGGAGCGAATCCTCTCCGAAAACGATATTGAGTTTGAGGTGCTTCGCTCGAAGCTCGGGTCCGACAACCGGTACCGCAACGAGAAGTTCGACTGGAAGAACCTGACGTTCTTCATCACCGATCCGCGCGTGACCCTGGTGACCGGGAGCGAAGGCCAACTCTTCTTCGAAATACCAGCGGCCGCGGCGCATTAGGCTGTCAGGATGGCCCGCGTTGACAGTGCGCCTCCGCCGATTCCGAAGGAACCCGGCGCGGGCAGAGCCGTCTAAAGAACGATTCGGCGCCGACGTGGCACGGGCGGTGCGCGCGGCGCCCATGGGGAGGACCGATCATGAACGCCCGACGCATCCTGTCCCTGCTGGCCTTGGTAGTGATGGTGACGGTGGTCACGACCCCGGCATGGGCCACCGAGGCGCGGCCGCGGCGCGACGGTGACCGCGAAGGCGCCCGGCGCGGTCCCCGCGAGGAAGGCCGCGGCGAAGGCCGGCGGCCCGAACGCGACCGGGGGCCCGGCGACCTGAGGCCGCTCGTGCTCCGCTTCGAGCACATCTCCTGCCACAGCTTCGCCGAGACCCTCGCCCAACTCGCCGAGCACGAGGCCCTGCGGCCGATCCGCAGCGTGCCGCATGCCATCAACGAAGAGGCCAACGCCGTGGTCTTCTTCGCCCCGGAGCCGCTGGCCGACCGCTTGGCGATGCTGGCGGAGGAACTCGACCAGCCGAACGTCTATGAGGCGCACTGCCGCGAGATGCAACGGCGCGAGCAGGCCGAGAAGATGGAGTGCCGCATGCGAGAACACCGGATGCGGATGGAGATGCAGGCCCCGCGGCCGTGCCCTCCGGGGTGGCCCTGCCCCATGCCCGGCCGCCAGGGCGGGCGGCCGAAGGTCGGACCCGGGCGCGGCGAGGGCCCCGAGCGAGGCCGACTTCCGCGGCCCCTGAGCGACCTGCTCGAACCGGACCGGCCTCGGTCTGGAGCGCGCATCCGGCTCCGTGCCACGGTGCCGGGCGGCAAGGGCGGCCCGGACATCGAGTGGCACCTCGAAGAGCACGGCAAGCCCGAACGGCGCGGGCGCTGGGCGCCGGATGACAAGGAGTGGGACGACTGCGACGACGAGCGCGGCGAAGGAGAAGAGGGGGGACGTCGTGATCCTCCCCGTCCTCTGCCCCGACGGCCGCACGACCGGCCGAGCCGGCGTCCCGGCTCGTCCGAGGAAACCGACCGCGGCGAATCGTATTCGACCTCCGGCGGCTTGGGCGCCCCGGTCTGGCTCGCCAGCGACGAAGCCCCGGCCGAGGGCGGGGACAACCTCGTGGTCAGCGACGGCGAGACGGCCGTCATGACTACCTCGATCTCGATCGCCACCGACGGCGAGACCGTAACCATCGTCAGCGACGGCCGGGAACCCGTTGTCGTCGAGCCCGGTTCGGGCGGATCGATCAGCGTGACGGCCCGCTCCGACGGCAACGGCACGACGGTCTGGCGCACCGCCAACGGTAGCGGGGGTTGGGGTGGCACCCTGTTCGGTCCGCTTCGCCTGCTTCGTGACGACGAGGTCCGGCGCCATATCGGCCTCACCGAAGACCAGGCCCTCGTCATCGACGACCTTGGCGCCCAGTTCACCCAGCGTCTGACGGCACTCCGCGAGGAGATGGCGGCCGATCAACTCGCGCCCGAAGACCGCGAGATGATGACCGAGGAAGAGCAGAGAATCTACCACGAGGAGCGTGCTCGCGCCCGTATGGGCCTCTTCCAGAAGATGCGCGAGGAAAGCGAGGCCCTGGCCAAGAGCGTCCGCGAAATCCTTACCGAAGACCAGATGGCCCAACTCGAGAAGATTGCCGAGGAGCGCCGTCAGTCCTCGTCCAGCCGGTTCGGCGGGTCTCGCAGCATGTGGGCGCTGACGAGCGAGGACGCGATCAAGACCCTCGGCCTGACCGAAGCCCAGGTCACCGACATCCGGGCCGTCCTGGACGCCTCGCGCACCGAGGTCCGCGACATGATGAGGAGCGCCATGGACGCCGCACGCGACCTGCCGGCCGAGAACCGCGGCGAAGCGATGCGGCAGATGTGGGAGGACGCCGGCCGGCGCCGCCAAGAGATGCAGCAGGCGACCGAGGACCAGGTCATGAAGCTCCTGACACCCGACCAGCAGCGCCTTGCCCGCGAGAAGTACTTCATCGGCGGCGGGCCGGCAGGAAGCGGCGCGCAACCCGGCAAGGGCCAGACCGTCACCAAGACCATGAAGCCCAGGGGAGAGGACAGCGCCGAACCCCCCGCCCCGCCCGCCGACGAGTCCGCCCCGCCCCCCATGCCGCCCGTCCCGGACGGCCAAGGGGCGCGGACGCACCGTGGCAAGGGTCGACCCCTGGCCTGAAGGGAGCGCGGCCCATCGGCACGTGACACGCGGGCCGTTCGGGAGGGGCGCGGCCCCGGCCGCGCTCAGCCCGTGCGGCCCGCGTTCTCTATCAGATCGACCAGTTCGTGCGCCGCCGCTCCCGGGTCGTCCGCTCCGCACACCGCGCCCGAGACGGCCAACCAGTGTGCCCCGGCGGCGAGGACGGCCCGTGCTCCGGCAGTCGTAATGCCGCCGATGGCGTAGATCGGTAGCCCGACGGCGGCGCGCACGGCCTCGCACAGGGACGGGCCGGGCAGGATTGTCTGCGGCTTGGTCTCGGTCGCGAACATCGGCCCGCATCCGATGTAGTCGGCGCCCGCCTCGGCGGCCGCCCGGGCCTGTTCCACCGAATGCGTGCTGAGCCCCACCAGCCGGGCCGGGCCGACGATCCGCCGCGCGGCCGCCACCGGCAGGTCGTCCTGGCCGACGTGGACGCCATCGGCTCCCGCCAGCAGCGTGACGTCGGGCCGATCGTTGATGACCGCGAGCGACCCCGCGGCGTGGCAGGCCTCGGCCACGAGGCGAGCCCGCGCGAGCAACGCCCCGTCGGTAAGGCCGGTCTTCTCGCGGAGCTGGATGCACCTGGCGCCTCCGGCGAGGGCACCCTCCAGCACCTGCCGCCATGGCCGCCGGCACAGGGCCTCGGTCAGGAGGACGCACAGGCCCCCCTTCCCCAACCGGCCGGCGGGCGCCAGGGCCTCGTCCAGGCGCCGCTCGAAGTCGTAGGCTCGGTAGCGAAGGGCTTCGACGGCCGCCGCGAAACCCGTATCAACGGTCTTGCCGTACTCCTCGAGCACGCGGAGGGCCTCGACGAGCCGCTTTGTGGCCGCGCGGGCAACGTCCGCCGTGCCGCGCCGCTCGCCCTCGGCCTCGGTCGTGAGGCGCGTGCCGACGTCGCCGGCCGTGTCCCGGGCGCGCAAGAGGTCGCGCGGGTCGAGCCGATCGAGAGCCGCCCGGAGGTCGTGCCGGAGGCGCTTGGCGGCCTCCGCGAGACCCGGGCGCTCCAGGGCGAAGCGGGCGGCCTCCTCCGCAACGCGGAGGGCTTCGCGCGCCCGGTTCGCGTTGGCGTCCAGGATCCGCCAAGCGGCCTGTCGGTCGGCGTCGTGCATGGGTCCATTCTACCGGCGGCGGACCGGCGCGGCTATGCGTCGGCGGCGTCGAGGATGCGGACACCGTACGGTTCCAGTTCGACCGTGCCGGCAAGGGCCTCGCCCGTCAACAGGTCCGTGCCCCTGGTCTCACCGAGGTCCACGCGCGCCGCCACCTTGCCATGGTTCAGGAGGAAGATCAGTCGCCGGTCGTCGGCCCGACGCTCCAGCACTTCGACACCCTCGACCGGCGCGAGGAGCGGCTGGATGTCGCACGTCGCTGCCAAGTGCCGATACAGGTCGCGCAGGCCGTCGTCCTCCAGGTCGGTCGCCAAGTAATAAGCCCGGCCGTTGCCGGCGCGGTGAACGGTGAGGCAAGGCCGTCCTGCGTACCAGTTCGTCCCGTAGCGGGCCAGCACCTCCGCGCCTTCGGCGTGGACCAGGTCGAAGACACGGTCGCAGGCGTACGCGCTGCGCGGCAGGTCCAGGCCGGCGCCGGGCTCCAGGCGGACCTCGTTGGGTGCGGTGCCGGGCGGGCGGACGTCGATCTCCTCGGCCCATACACCGAGAAGCTCGCGCAGCGGCCCGGGATAGCCGCCCTGGTGGACAAGGAGCGATTCGTCCACAAGTCCCGTCAGGTACGTCGCGACGAAAACCCCGCCGCGCTCCACGAACGCGGCAATCTTGGCGGCCTCATCAATGCGGTCGATGGTCTCCCCCCGCGCATCCGGGGCCTCGGGGTCGGGCGCGAGCGGGTAGGTGCCCGTGCGGACCATGAAGAGTTGCGGCGCGATCAGGAGGTCGTACCGGCGCCAGTCGGCGTCCATGCGGACGACGTCGGCCGGCAGGTTCGACCGCCATACGGCCCGGAAGTGCTTGATGGCCGTTGCCACGGCGCGCTTGTCCTTGCCGGGGCCGGCGCTGGTCTCCAGGGCCCACCGGTTCTCCTGACTCCAGAGGACGCCGATGCGGGCGGGGGCGGGCGGCGTGCCGACAATGCGGTCTCCGGTGCGCGCGAGTTCGTCGCCGAGGGCGGCCACCTCACCGAAGACGCGCGGCGCTTCGGTACCCACGTGGGCGACCACCGCGCCGTGGAACTTCTCGTGCCCGCCGCGCGACCGCCGCCACTGGAAGTACATGGCCGAGTCCGAGCCGGCGGCCACGGCCTGCCACGACCAGAGGCGCATCAGGCCGGGCGGCTTGAGCGTCGGGTACTCCTGCCAGTTGGTGGCGCTCGGGGTCTGCTCCATCAGCAGCCAGGGCCGGCCCCCCTTGAGGCCCCGCATCATGGCATGGACGGCCGCCACCGCCGCGGGGTCCCCGCCCACCGGCGGATACGAGTCCCAGGCGATGACGTCGCAGGCGTCGGCGAAGGCCTCGTAATCGAGGCCCTCAAACCAGCCCATCAGGTTCGTCGTGAGCGGCACATCGGGCGTCACCTCGCGCAGCACGCCCGCCTCGTGCCGGAAGAACTCCGCCACCATCGCCGACTGGTACCGTTTCCAATCGAGCGTCAGCCCCTCCGGCACGGTGCCGCAGTCCGAGTACGGCGGAATGATCTCGCACCAGTCGCTGAAGCGGTGGCTCCAGAAGGCCGTCCACCACGCGTGGTTGAGGCAGTCGAGGGCTCCGTAGCGGGCCCGCAACCACCGGCGCCACCGCGCGACACACCGGTCGCACCAGCACCGGTGCCAGTACTCATTCGACACGTGCCAGAGGACGAGGGCCGGGTGATCCCCATAGCGTTCGGCCAGGGCCCGATCGATGCGGGCGACCTCGCGACGATAATCGGGCGAGGTCGGGCAGAAGCGGACCCGCGCCCCGTGCCGCAACCGACGCCCGTCCGGCCCGGCGGCCATCACTTCCGGATAGCGGGCGGTCAGCCAGCGGGGCCAGGCGGCCGAGGGGGTGGCGAGCGCCACCCGCACGCCGGCCTCCTCGAGGCGGTCCATCGTCTCGTCGAGCCAGGCCCAGTCCTGACGGCCTTCTTCCGGCTCGAGCTGCGACCAACTGAAGATCCCGACGCTCGCGACGTTGACGCCGGCAAGCTGCATCAGCCGCACGTCCTCGCGGCGGACCTCGTCGGGCCACTGGTCGGGGTTGTAGTCGCCGCCGTGCCACAGGCGGGGCAGTTTCGGGTTGACCGGCTGGGGTCCGTGCATCGCGCGTCCTTCGTGCTCGGGGGCCGGGCGGCACCGCACCGGCCGCGTGGAAGCGCGACTGTAGCCGCCCGGGCCGTCGCATTCAACGAGAACCCCCTCCGAAAGGGCCCTTTCGTTCGATTCGGCGATTTCTTGACCTGGGTCAAGGACCGCGCGGGCCGAGGGCGTATGATGGAAGCGTTCCTGACAGACTCTGCCACGAAAGGGAGGACCGATGAGCCAGACCCACACGCCGTGCGAGACCATGTTCTGCTACCAGTGCGAGCAGACCGCCAAGGGCACGGGATGCACCGTGAAGGGTGTCTGCGGCAAAGACGCCGAGACCGCCGCCATGCAGGACCTGCTGGTCCACGTGTGCAAGGGCATCTCGCAATACGCCCACCGGGCGGCCGAGCTGGGGGCCCGTGACGAGGACGTGGACGTCTTCCTCGTGAAGGCCCTGTTCGTGACGCTGACGAACGTGAATTTCGACGCCGAGCGGATCGCCAAGGAGTGGGTGCGGCCGGGCGTGACGATGCGCGAGCGGGCGAAGGACCTTTACGAGGAGGCCGCCGAGACGCCCGAACCGCTCAGCGGCCCCGCGACGTTCGAGCCGGGCGAGACGGTCGCCGCGATGTGCGAGCAAGCGACCGACATCCGCATCGACGCCCGCATCGACGCCAAGGGCCAGGACGTCGTCGGCCTGAAGGAGCTGGTGACCTACGGCGTGAAGGGCGCCGCGGCCTACGCCGACCACGCCCACATCCTGGGCAAGGACGACCCGGCGATGTTCGCCGAGTTCCACCGGCTGCTCCGCGAGGTGGCCGAGAACGGCAAGACGGCCGATGCGCTGCTCGGGCTGGCCCTGGACGCTGGGGCGCTGAACCTCAAGGCGATGGAGTTGCTGGACGCCGCCCACAACGAGCGGTTCGGCCACCCCGAGCCGACCAAGGTCCGCGTGACACCCGTGGCGGGCAAGGCCATCGTCGTCTCGGGCCACGATCTGGACGACCTGAAGCAGCTGCTGGAGCAGACCGAGGGCACGGGCATCAACGTGTACACGCACGGCGAGATGCTCCCCGCCCACGGGTACCCGGAACTGAAGAAGCACGCCCACCTCGTCGGCAACTACGGCGGGGCATGGCAGGACCAGCAGAAGGAATTTGACGCCCTGCCCGGCGCCGTCCTGATGACGACCAACTGCATCATGAAGCCGCGCGACAACTACGCCGGCCGCATCTTCACGACCGGCGTCGTGGCGTGGCCGGGCGTCACCCACATCGAGGCCGGCCCCGACGGGACAAAGGACTTCACGCCGGTCATCGAGGCGGCCAAGGCGGCTGAAGGGTTCGCCGAGGATGCCGAAGAGAAGACGATCACGGTCGGCTTCGGCCACCATGCCGTCCTCGGCGTGGCCGACACGGTCGTCGAGGCCGTCAAGGGCGGCGCCATCCGGCACTTCTTCCTGATCGGCGGCTGCGACGGGGCCAAGCCCGGGCGCAACTACTACACCAAGTTCGCCGAGGCCGTCCCGGACGATTGCGTCATCATGACGCTGGCGTGCGGCAAGTACCGGTTCAACAAGCTGGACTTCGGGACGGTCGCCGGCCTGCCGCGGCTGCTCGACATCGGCCAGTGCAACGACGCGTACTCGGCGGTGAAGATCGCGACGGCGCTGGCCGAGGCGTTCGGCTGCGGCGTGAACGAGCTGCCCCTGTCGCTGGTGCTCTCGTGGTACGAGCAGAAGGCGGTGGCCATCCTCCTGACGCTCCTGTATCTGGGCGTCCGCGACATCCGGCTGGGCCCGTCGCTGCCGGCCTTCGTCACGCCGGCGGCCCTCGACGTGCTGGTGCAGCAGTTCAACGTCCAGCCGATCTCGACGGTCGAGGCCGACTTGGAGGCGTGCCTGGCCTGAGCCCCGCCGGCACAGGCAGAACACAGAAGCGCGAAGCGCCCGCGTCCCCGCGCGGGCGCTTCTTCGTTCCGGTGAGAAGCACTCAGAGGGCGCCCTGGTCGATGGCCGGGTCGACCGGCTCGAACTCGACCTCGTTCCAGGGCTTCACCTCGCCGGCCGGCAGGAGCACCGTCCGCTTCCCGCCGCGTTCGACGGCCGCTTGGGACGCGCCGTCGGAGCCCAGGTGGACGGTCTCGGTCTCCCCGCCAAGGGTGACGCGGGCGCTAGTGGGCGAGAGGCGCTCGACGGTCGGGGCGGAGGTGCCCTTCCGGTGCGGGATCAGCAGGACGAGCCAGCGGGTGAGGCCCGCCTCGCCCCTCAGGCGCAGCCACTTGCCGCGCTCGCCGTCCTTCCACGTGCCCGGCTCGAAGTCCTTGGGGATGACCTTGCCGAAGAAGGCCTTCTCGTAGGCCTCGCCCTTGGTACTGCGGCGGGCGGTGCTGTCGCCGTCCCAACCCCACTCGCGCTTCTGGACCTCGCCGAGGTCGGGCGCGAGCACGTGGAGGGTCGCGTCGACGTCAAGCTGGCCGGGAAAGCGGACCGTCTGTCCGTCCACCTCGATGCCGCGCGCCAGCATGTGCAGGTTCCACCAGACCGGCTCCGGGCTCCGAATCTCGTCGCGGACGACCAGATAGTCGGCCAGCTTCGATTCGGCCGGGTCGTGCTTGACGAGCATGACGTACCGGCGCATCGTCCAAGCCTCCCCCTCCGGGAGCGTCCGCCACGGGTACTCCCAGCCGGGGCGGTGCGTCTCGTGGGGCTCCAGGGGGACGGCGTTGAGCCGCCGCGTCCGCTCGTCGGCGACGAAGACGTCGGCGACGTCGCTCGCGGCGAACGCGCGGCGGCAGGCGACGGCGGCCGGGCGCTCGTCGTCCATGTCCGGCCGGTTGTGCATGGCGGCGTGCCACGGCCGCGGGCTGTAGTGGCAGGCGTAGTCGAGGGCGAGCGGCACGCCGAGAGCGGCGAAGTAGAAAGAGAGCTCGTCGCCCTGGAAGTGGTTCCGGGCCGGCCCCGCCTTCACCGTGCAGAACGACTCGTGCCGCCGGTCGTACGCGTTGCCGCGCAACATCGCACCGAAGCCGAAGAACTCGCGGCTGGAGATGTCGAGGGCGTCCGGGCCGCCGTCCGGGAACCGCGCCAGGGCCTTCGCGAAGGCCGGGTCCAAGTCGCGGTAATCGTCGGCCATAGCCTGGAGGCGGTCGACGTAGTTGCCCGGGCTCGTGTCGCCGAGCGGGGCCTTCTGGCGCGACCCATAGCGGGGGTCATGCGGCGTGTGCATGCAGGCCAGATAGGTCGCGACCTTCTTGATGCGCGGCCACTCTTTGAAGGGGTCGGTGCGGCCGCTGTCGCGAATCTGGCGGCAGAAGCGGACGACGTGGAAAAACGCCCCCGAGTAAGAGAGGCTCTCGGCCCACGCGCCGCTCGCGTAGCTGTCGCCGTACATGTTGGCCCGCGTGTTGGCGGCCCCGTAGTCGATCCACCGGCCGGCATGCGGGTGGTCAGGCATCGCCAAGCCGATCTGCAGGGGGATGCGGTACATGTCGGTGTGGAAGTTCGGGTTCCCGATCTGCCACCTGTACTGCGGCCCGGGCCAGTAATCGGGGTTGGTGAACTGGTAGGCGAGGACCGCCAGGTCGCGGCTCTTGACGGGCCCCCTCGGGACCTTGATCCGCCGCGGGAACGTCGTCGGGTTCAGCATGTGCTTGTTGAAGTAGTCGAGCCACTGAGTGAAGAACGTGTCGGTGTGCGCCGGGGCGGCGCTGTCCCAGTCGAGGACCCACTCGGTGAGGACCTTCTGGAGGGGCGTGTCGGCGTGGCGGCGAACAAGGTTGCCCATCGTTTTCCGCACCGCGGGCGGCCCGATCACCAATGCCCAGTGCCGCGTGCCCCCGTCGGTGGGAACGCGGACGAAGACGCGGCCCGGCTCGGTCTTGTGGCCGTGGATCTCCGGGTTCTGCGATTCCAGGCTGATGCCTTCGGGCGACGTCCACTGGCTGCCGCGCACCGCCGCAACCCCGACGCCGGTCAGGGCCAGGTCGGCCTCGGCCTCGGCGCGGAGCCGTTTGGCGGTCCGCTTGTCAGCACCTTCGGGGACGGTCACGTCGGGAGCCCGGTAGACGAAGGCGAACGGCCCGCCGCCGAACCAGATGTCGCGCCAGATGGGCCCGAGCGTCGCGATGGGGTGTTGGGGCGGCTGAAGGGTGGTGTCCTCGGCCTCGCCGCCCGGACCGAACGTTCGCGGGCTGTAGCTGTGCGGGTGGTAGACGTGGTCGGCCTCCAGCGGCGCAAGGTCGATCCGGAGGGCCGTGCCGCGCCCCAGGGCATACGTATCGACCAGGTCGATCCACGGGTCGCCCGCGAAGAAGGTCATGCGGACCTCGTAGCGGCGGTCGGGCTCGGCGAAGGCAAACGTGCGGACGAGGGTCGCCCGCGCGGGGCCGCGCTCCTCCCACGTGTGGCGGACGCCCGTCGGGCGGGCCCCCTCCGGCCAGGCGCTCGTCCCAAGCTGCTGGCCTTCGCCAGGCCCGTAGAGAGTACCCAGCGGCAGGGGGGCCTCGGTGCGCAGCACGAACCGCCACCCGGCCGTCGCGACCTCGAGGCGCCGGCCCGTCTCGCGGACGTCTATGGCCGGCCACGCCGGGGCCACCGGCGCGCCGTCGGCCAGGCTGAACCGGACGGTCTCGCCGCTCGCGAGGCCCGCCCGGTAGAGGACGCGGACGAGGGCCTTGCCCTGGAGGACGCGGTCCGGGGGGAGCAGCGCGTCGCCCGGGCCGTAGAACTGGGCCGGCACGGCGACGGGCTCAGGCGCGGGGGCGTTCTTCTTACGCGGCTCGTGGCAGGCGAGGACCTGGAGGTCGCCGACGCGAACGCCGTCCGGCCCGGCGTTCAGCTCGACCTTCGCCTCCAGCCACTCGTGCTGCCAGCCGACCCCGAGGGGCTCGGAGACCGACCATGTGGCCACGTCGGCCGCCGGGGCGGCCGTCGCCGCGGTCACAAGCATCGCCAAACCCGTAAACCACGCGCCACTGCGCATCGGGTACTCCTTCCGACAGATCGCGATCCACCGTACCGCGTCAGACGGTCCGGGGGAAGCTCTCTCCACCATCCCGGGGCCGCGGCCCCCCGCGCCGCCACAACCCGCTTGACCGTTCGCGGTCCGCGGCCTACAAGGGATTCATCGCGTGACGCCCAGAAAGGACCCGCATGAAACCCACCGAGTGCCGCGTCGTCAACCTCCAGACCACCACACTCCCCACCGAATGCCGCACCCCGCTCAAGTTCGGCAAGGTCGTCGTCGAGGCCCTGCCCATCGGGTACGCCAGGGCGACGGTCGAGACCGGCGACGGGCGGACCGGCACGGGCTGGGGAGCGATGTTCCTGATGGACTTGTGGGCGTGGCCGACCGCCCAGGCCTCGCACGAGGCCTGCAACCGCGTCATGGTCGACCTGCTGGAGGCCTACGCGGCCATCGTCCGGGACGCGGGCATCGAGGACCACCCCATCGCCCACTTCATGGAGACCGAAGGCGCTCTGAGGGAGGCGGCCACGCGGATCTCCGCCGAACACACCCCGGGCGAGACCCTTCCCTTCCTGGGGGCGCTCGTGGCGGCCAGCCCTGTCGACCACGCCATCCACGACGCGTACGGGCACGCCCTCGGGCTGGACAGCTACCGCGCGTGCGGCCCGGAGCACATGGGCTGGGACCTCTCGCGATACCTGGGCTCAGACTACGCCGGCGTGTACCCGAGCCAGTTCCTGCGGCAGGACTACGTCGCGCGGCTACCGGTCTTCCACCTGGTGGGCGGGCTGGACGTGCTGCGCGAGGCCGACATCCCCGCCAACGCCGACCTGCCGGACGACGGCGTGCCGAACTCGCTGGAGGGCTGGATCGCCCGCGACGGCGTCTTCTGCCTGAAGGTCAAGCTGCGGGGGACGGACCTGGCATGGGACCTCGCGCGGACCCGCGAAGTCTGGTCGATCTACCACGAGGTCCGGGCGGCGAACCGCAAGGACCTGCCGGCGCGGCCGGTGCTGACGGCCGATACGAACGAACAGTGCGAGTCGCCCGCGTACATCGTCGAGTTCCTCGAACGCCTCAAGGCCGAAGCGGCCGAGGTCTACGACGACGTCCTTTACATCGAGCAGCCCACCGAGCGCGACCTCGCGGCCCACCGGTTCGACATGCGCCCCATCGCGAAGCACAAACCGGTGCTGATCGACGAGAGCCTGACCAGCCTCGACGACTTCCACACGGCCATGGAGCTGGGCTGGTCGGGCATCGCCCTGAAAGCGTGCAAGTGCCTCTCGGCGGACCTGCTGTTCGTGCCGATGGCCGAACTCGCCGGCATCCCGTACGCCGTCCAGGACCTGACGAACCCGTCGATCGCCCTCATCGAGAGCGTGGGTCTGGCGGCCCGGACGCACACGATCCTGGGCGTGGAGGCGAATTCACGCCAGTTCTTCCCGGGCTCGAACGCTCCCGAGGCCGAGGTCCATCGCGGCCTCTACGAGATCCGCGACGGCTACGCCCATACCGGCAGTCTGGGCGGCCCAGGGCTGGGGTACCGGATTGACGAGATCAACCGCGACATCTTTGCCGCCTGAACCATGAGCGTGAAGGGGAGCAGCAATGGCGGACGCCGCCGTGCAGGAGGCCCTCGTCGCCCAAATGGCCCGGGCGTGGGAGATGCTTCGTGACGCGAGCCGCAAGGTCCCCGACGACCAGTGGCGCGCCGGGGAGCCGCAGCGCCTGGCGCCAGCGCGGTTGGCAATGCACTGCATCGCGCCGGCAGTGCCGTACGGCGAGGCGATCGGCAAGGTCGCGGACGACTTCGGCCCGACCCTCGGTCGCGGCTGGATCGAGGCGGACATCGCCGACTTCCCCGACCGGACCGAGACGATGGCCTACCTCGACCGCGTCAAGGCCCAGGTCGAGGCGTGGCTGCGCGGCATGAGCCTGGAGGATTTGCTTGCGCCGCAGGACACCCACGGCCACACGGGCGCAAACCGGCTGGAACGGGCGATCTACCTCGCGCGGCACATTCAGCACCACGTGGGCGAGCTGAACGCCGAGTGCGTCCGCCGCGACCTTCCGCGACCGAGGTGGCAGTAGGCGGCGGCTGTCGGTCAGTCGAGGTACTCGTCGTCCGGGTCGAAGGGCGGCGTCGAAACGATGAGCATCAGCAGGTCGCCCACCGCGCGGTGGCGGCAACCGGGGTTGATGCGAACGGCCATCCCGGGGGCGAGCGGCACGCGGTCATCGTCAACCTCGAGCATCCCTTGGCCCTCCAGCACGTAGTAGGTCTCGCTCAGCCGCTTGTGGTAGTGGACGTGCGCCTCGGCACGGATGCGGACCACGTGCATCGACGCGGGGGAGCCGGGGTCGGTGAACGCCCGGCGCGACCACCCGCACGGACAATCGACCGGATCAACTCGGTCGTAATGGACCACCTCGTATCCGTCCGCCACGGGACGCCTCCTCTGCACTAAGGGGCCTCGTCGGCCTCGGCCTCGACCCGCCTGACGATGCCGCGCAGGTACGCCACCTCATGGCGCAGTTTCTCGGTCATCAGGTCGGGCTGGTCCTGGTGGTAGAAGGGCTGCCAGACGAAGGTGCCCCGGAAGTTGATGCCACGCAGGGCCCGGACGAGGTCGACCCAGTTGACGACGCCCTCGTGGATGGGGGCGAACTCGCGGGACCAGCCCTTGTTGGGGTCCTCCGACCGAGAGGCGTCGCGTGAGACGACCGTGTCCTTGACGCCGATGGCCGCCAGGTACTCGCCCAGCAGGGGTACGGCCCGCTCCCATTTCTCGTAGCCCTCGAAGCCCTGGTTGCCCGGGTCGAGCATCACGCCGAGGACCGCCGCCGGCAGGCCGCGCAGCAGATGGTAGATACCGGACGGCCCGGGCACGAGCGTGCCATGGTGGACCTGGTAGACGCAGCGGATGCCGATCCTTTCGAGGGCCGGGCAGAGCTGTTCGAGCTGCGTCCGAGCCCGGTCGAGGGCGCCGCGCAGGGTGGCCGCATCGCCCTTCGCGCGGAAGTAGCCCATGCGGAAGTCGCGGATGCCCGCGTCGGCAAGGACCTTGAGCGGCGTCGGGTCGGCCAGCATCTCGTCGGCGTCGAAGCCGGCGGTCGCGAAGCGAACCTGAAGGCCTTCGTCGGCCATCGCTTTGACGAACGCCGGGGCTTCGCGCGCCAGGCCCTCGCGCGTCACCCAGTACCCGTCGCGGATGACGAGGTTGACCGTGTCGAGGCCGACCTCGCGGACCATGGCCGCCAGGCCCGCCACGTCCAGGTGCTTGAAGAACTTCGGGAAGACGCTATAGGTCAGGTCCACGTGGAATCTCCCTGGCGGGCCCCCTGGGCGAGCGCGGCCGCCGCGCGTATGGGGTCAGCGGTAGTCGGCGACGCGCACGGTGCCGCCCTGGGCGATGGCGTCCTCGGCGGCAAACGCGAGGCGCATTGTCTCGAGGGCGCCCTCGGCCGGGTCGATGGCGCCGCCGCCGCCGGCCACGCTCCGGATGAACCGCATCAACAGGCCGTGCATGTCGTGGTGGCTTTTGTCAGCGGGATTCGGGCTGAAGACCTCCGTCCGGTCAAAGACGGTGTCGCGGCCCTCGATATCGAACCGGAACAGGTGCAGCTCTTCCTGGTAGATGCGCATATAGCACGAGCCGGCGGTCCCGACAAGCGAGACGGTGAACTCATGCCCCGGCACGGTCCGCCAGTCCGGGTGGAAGGGCGGCATCTCGCGGTAGTAGCACGGGGCCCGGTTGTGGAAGACCTGGAAGTTGACGACCGCGCCGCTCGCGGCCTTGAGCATCAGCGTCACGTTGTCGGGCACGTCCTCGGGATAGAAGCGGAGGGCGTTCTTCGGCGGGCGGAACGCCGTCACTTCGTCGATCGGCCCCAGGTACGAGCGGATCATGTCGAGTTGGTGGATGCCGCAGTGGAAGATGATCCCGCCGCCGCGCGCCCGGTCCAGTTTCCACATCTCCCCGAGGTCGGCCTCGGGCGACATCGACCACCAGTGGCCGCGCGAATCCAGCACGCTCGCCCACGTCAACTCGCCGAAGTACCCCTCGTCGACAAGGGCCTTGAGGCGGCTGGTCATGGTCCCGTGCATGTACTCGAAGCCGACCTGGAGGTGGCCCTCGGAGCGGCGTTCCGCCTCGACGATGGCGGCACATTCCTCCAGGGTCGGGGCCATCGGCTTCTCGAGATAGACGTGGCAGCCGGCCTCCAGGGCGGCGATGGCCGCCGGGGCGTGGTCCTCGTTGGCGTTGACGACGCAGACGATGGCCGGCCGGTCGACGTCCGCGAGGAGGCCCTCAAGGGTGCCGTGAGCGCCGATGCCGTATGCCTCGCGGAGTTCCTGCTGGCGGGCCTCGCTGCGGGTGACGATGCCGGTGACACGGACGTCGCGCTCGGCCTGGAGGTGGCGGAGGAAGCCTTCGCCGACGCGCCCGCCGCCCACGATGCCCACGGGGACCTTCTCGGTTGCCATGGCGTCTCCTTCGTGCTCCTGGAGGTCGAAACGGTGAGTCTAGGCCGCGGCAGGGCGGCGGTCAAGCGTCGCATGGGTCGGCGGCCGACCGCGTGCCCGGCTGGATAATCGACGCGGCGTCGCCGGCGCCGGACGCCTGGGCCGAACGACGCGAGGAGGAAGCCCGGCTGGCCGAGGCTTTGGCCCGTCTGCCGGAAGAGAAGCGCGAGTTGATCCGCATGGTGCATACCGACGGGACGCGCCTCCGCGACGTGGCCGAGCTTCATGGCGTCCCGGAAGGCACTGTCAAGTCGCGGATGCACTACGCCCTGCGGGACCTGGCCCGGTCGGCCTACGGCATGCAGCCGCCGCGCGGCCCCGTCGGCTTCAGCGTGCTGGCCCGGGCGATGCGGAGCGGCGAGCCGGGCGTCGTCTTCGCGAGCGCAGCCGCATCGGGCGAGGTGGACCTGCTCACGGATCCGGACGTGCGGCTCTTCGTCGGGCTGCCAGTCGGGCTGCCAAATCGACTAGCCTTTGCGACCCGCGAGCACGGCCACGCCCGCGGCCAGGAGCACCACCGTCGCCGGTTCCGGCGCCGGGGCCTGTGTCGGGACGGACTGGAACCAATGGTCGGCCAGAGCGAAGTAGTCGGCCGTGTCGCACAGGCCATCGCCCGTGACGTCGCCGCCCGCCCAGGTTGCGGCCTGGAACCAGGACCCGGCCAGCGTGAAGTAGTCGGCCGTATCGACGAGCCCGTCGAGGTTCGTGTCGCCCGGCAGCGCGCCGGTCACGCGGACATCGGTGGCCGTATACGTGACCGCCAAGGCCAGATCGGCACTGACGGCGGCGCCGCCGACCGAGGCGAACATGCCGCTCAGACCGGCGCTCGTCAGGACCGTCAGCATGTCGCCGTAGGCCGGCGTGAAGCCGTCGAGCGTCAGGTCCAGCGTTCCGCCGAGGGCGGCCGTTCCATCGACGTACACGGCGTCGTGGTCGGACTCGGGCTGGAGGCCGGCGATGTCGATCGCCAACGTGCCGGCCGGCCCCTGCATGTACGTGCCGGTGACCAAGGCCGCCCCGGGCGACGCCCCGGGCGCGAAGGTGCCGGCGGCGTTGACCAGGTTCCCATCGAAGGTGCTAAGGTGAGCCGTTCCGCCCGTCATGGCGAAGGCCCCCGCAGCCTCGACGGTCACGGCATCGAGGACGCCGCCCCCAAGGCCATAGCTGCCGCCCGGCCCGACCAGGAGCAGTTCGAAGGCCGCGCTGCCGCCAGTCTGGACGACCGCGCCGGTGCCGAGCCACCCGACGAAGAGGTTGGTGGCTTGGCCGCCGGCGGCCATGGTGGCCGTACCGCCATTGTCGACCAAGGCGCCGGAGGTGCTCATCGGCACGCCGCCTGTCCAGTTGCCGCCGGTGCCCCAGTTGCCACCGACGGCCTGCCAGGTCGAGAGCGAGAGGGTATCGACCACCGTGTCGCCGGCGTCGATGTTCTCGATGCCAAGCGTCACGCCGGCCACCGTGAGCCGTGCCTCGGGCAAGGCCGGGCTCTCGAAGACGACATCGTACGTGCCGGCGTTGACGGGTTCGCTGTAGGCCCCGTGGGCCATGGTCACGCCGCTGGCCACGGCCGCCCCGCCGCTTGAGGGAACGAACTCGTACCGGACGCCCCCGAGGCCTTCGTGGAGGCCGTGGCCGACGTCGCGCGGCGTCCAGCCGCCGGAGCTGTCGCGGTCGTCGTAGAGGAGGCCGAAGATGTACCGGTAGGGCAGGTACTTCGGCTTCGCGAAGTTGTGCGTCGCGTAGAAGAGCTGCGTCGCCCACGACGGCAGGTTGCCGATGCCGCCCACCACCGACCGCGTCTCAGCCTCGTGGCCGTGCGCGGTGTAGGTCCCGCTCAGCAGGTTGTTGCGGTGGCCCGTGCTCTCCCAGAGGCCTTTGTGCGCGTCCTCGATGCGCGTCGCATTGACGGGTATGGCATAGTTCGCCCAGCGGGCAGCCAGGTTCTCAGCGCAGGCGCTCCAAGCGAACCCCGCATCCGTGACGCGAATGCCGATGGACGTGCCGGTGAAGTGGGGCGTGCCGATAGCCGGCGTACCGCCGGACGACCCGTCCAGCGTCTCGTAGTGCGTGAACGAGTCCGGCGTGGCCCCGCTCGCGATGCCGCCCAGGTTGGCGTGCATCCAGCTGTTGTGGTTGTAGGCGGCCTCGTCCAGGTCCAGATCGTACGCGAGCGGGGCGACGGGGCTGCGCCCGTCGTAGACACCGGAGCCGAGGCGGCCCGCTTCGCCCGCCGGGTCGAGCCGCGCGCGGTTCACGAGCCGCATGGCGTACAGGTCCCAATCCGTGACCGCGGCGTGGGCCGCCAGACCCGGCATCAGCACCCCGAGCACAACCCACAGCATCCCCCCGACGTGGCGCATTTGCATAGCCCCTCTCCCATGGTGAACGCAGCGATCGCGGGACGCGTCTCAAACATCACGACCGGTCGGCGCCCCTGTGTTCGGGTCTCAGCGGCGCCGCAGCAGGCCCGCCAATCCCAAGGCGGCCAGCGCCAGCGTCGCCGGCTCCGGCAGCGGGCCCGCGCCGCCGGTCGCGCCGACCGTGCGGCCGAACCAGTGGTCGGCCATGCGGAAGTAATCAGCCGTGTCGCAGACGCCGTCGCCCGTCAGATCGCCCTTGGCCCAGCTGTCGCCGCCACGGAACCAGTAGTCAGCCATGATGAAGTAGTCGCCCGTGTCGACGTTGCCGTCTAGGTTGACGTCGCCGGGCATAGCCGCCGTCACGTCAACGCCCGAGGCCTCGTACGTGACCGCGAGCGACAGGTCCGGCGTCAGGTCCATGCCCGTGACCGCCTTGAAGAGCCCCGACCGGGCGCCGTAGTTCATCACCCGCCACGTCTCGCCGAGTGCGGGAGTGTAGAAGGCAGCGTCCAGCGCCAGCGTGCCGGCCAGGGTCACGTTGGTGGCGCTGACGGCGTCATGGTCACCCGGAAGCGGGCCGACAATGTCGATGGCCACCGAAGCGGTCTCCGTCTCCGTGTACGGTCCGACGAAGACCAGTTCGCCCAAGCCCGGGATCGCGGCCGCGCCCACCGGGCCGCCCAACACCGCCGGCAGCCCCGGCGCCACGGTGCCAGCGTTCGTGAACGTGGTGCCGGAGACGTCGAGCAGGCCGCTGCCCACGATGGCGCCGCCCGTGCGATTCTGGAAGGCGGTGCCGCTGAAGGTCCCCATGCAGCCGTAGATCTCGATGAAGCCGTCGTTGCCGACGGTCGTCCCGGCCTGGTTGAACCACGTGTCGGTGTGCAGGGCGAGGGTGCCGGCGTTCTCGAGGTGGCCGAGAACGACGCGCATCCCGCCGGCGCCGGGCAGAGACTCGATGAGGCCGTCCGCCTGATTGCGGATCGTCCCCAGGCACCGGAGCGACGCCGACTTGTCGGCCGCCGAGGTCAACTGCACGAGACCGGTGTTGACAAGGTCCGGGCCGACCTGGACCTCCGCCTGCCACGTGCTGATGCCTTCGACGATGAAGGTGCCCTGCTGGGCGAAGCTGGTCCCGTAAAGGGCGGCCACGCCCTGCATGACCATCTCGGCGGCATTGGTGCAGGCCGTCATGCCCTGCCACTGGGCGCCCTCCAGCACGGCGGTACCGGCCAGCAGGTCCACCGGGCCGACCACGGTCATCACTTTGCCCGGACAGAACAGGGTCGCGTCGCTCGAGTTCAGCGTCAGGCCCGAGAAGATGTCGCTCCCGGTGTGCGTGACAACGTACGGGGCGCCGGTGGCCGCAATCGTGACCGTGTCGCCCATGGCGTCCCCCGGGACGCCGTTCGGGGTCCACTTGGCCGACTGGTCCCAGTCGCCGGAGGCGGGGGCGGCCCAAGCATAATCTTCGGCAGCATGCAGCGGCGAGCAGAGCGCGGCCAGCACCAAGGCCGCGCCCGCGAAACAGGCGCGTTTCATAGGGCGAATCCTTTTCGTAAGAAGGCTCTCACCGAAGCGGGAGATACGAAGAGCCCCGGCGCACCCCGGCTCCCCTCGGGGCCCGCCTGAGGGCGGCGATCCGCTTCGTCTCACCCTAAATATGGCCCATAATCCGGCCAAAAGCAAATCGCTACGGCCGGAATACGCGCTCAGCCCCCCTGGCGGGGACGTAAAGGCCGTTTTCCGCGGGCCAAGACGGCCCCAACCCCGGCCAGAACCAGACACGATGCCGCCGGTTCAGGAAGCGGCAAACCCGCTGAACCCGTGCCGCGATACCAGTTCTCGGCCAGGGCGAAGTAGTCGGCCGTGTCCACCGCGCCGTCTCCCGTGAAATCGCCTTCGGCCCAGCCGCATCCCGAGGCGAACCAGTTGGCCGCCAACGTGAAGTAGTCCGCCGTATCCACGCCGCCGGAGAGGTCGGCGTCGCCTTCGAAAAGTTGCTTGGGCGTTCCGCCGTTCAGGTAGTACAGGCTGAGGCCATCGCCTGCGCCCAGCGGCTCGGGGTTGCCGCCTTCGAGGTAATACAGGCTGAGGCCGCCCAAGTCGACCTGGGCCCCCGGGTCAAGGACGAGGTTCGTCACGTAGAGGGCCTCCGCCCCCTCCCAGTCGGGCTGGTTGTCGAAGGCGTCGGTCAACTGGAGATGGCCCACGTCGGCGCCGCCGAGGGTGAGGGTGCCGAGGGCAAAGTTCTGGTTCCAGCCGTCCAGGGTGGCCCCGAGGTCGCGGCCGGCGGCCTCGTAAACAGTCGGGTCGCCGGAGCCGCCTTCGCAGAGGAGCTCGAGGTTCGCGAGGTCGTCCAAGGCGGCGGCGTCGGTGCACATATTCTGAACGTCCGCGCCACCAAGGCGGAGAACAGAGCCGGACGTAACGCTAAGGGCGCTGAAAACGCCGAAGTGAAGCAGGCTTTCGACCGACGCATCCACCTCAGGCTGCATCCCAAGCTCCCCGCTACCGGCTTCGCCAAGGTAAAGAGCGTCGGCCGAAAAGGTGCCCCCTTCGAGGCTAAGGACACCCTGGGAAGCGTTGTACCCCGAGCTGTACTTCCTGTAGCCGACGTGGACGGCGTCGGCAACGGCGTGCGTACCGCCGGTCTGGGTCAGGTGGCCGTCGCCAAAGAAGCCCACGTACTCTGAGCTTGTCCCCGCAAACTGGGCGCTGCTTTAAGGTGGAATCGTCTCCGGA
>CAYNLG010000011.1:23465-63824 GCA_964397995.1 uncultured Anaerolineales bacterium | reverse complement strand
ATAAGCGGAGCCGCCGTTGTCGTTAAGCTATTCCCCGGAAACGGGCCATGAACCAGAAAAATTAGTCACACCCCGCCCACGGGCACGAACCGGACCGTGATGCATACGGACCCGGCACGCGGCGGGACGCGAACCTCCAGGCGACGGTAGCCTTCGTTGGCGGCTTCAGGCGGCGCCTTCTCGGCCGAGGCCGTGGCGACCTCGCTTCCCGCGGGGGCATCGATCTCGACACGAAGCCGCCGGCCGTCCTGCCGGAGCACCGCGCCGCCGGGCGCGATGTCGATCTCGGCTGCCGTCGTCATGCCCCATGTCACACCCAGGGGCCGGGCCAGGTCGATGGCATCGCGCACCCAAGCCGTCCGGCGACCCTCCGCGAGGCCCGCCTCGCGCGTCGCGCGGCGGGCGTCCGGCAGGTACGCGCTCGTCAGGTCGACCGTGGCGCGCGGCGCGCCGCCGCCCGCGGCGTACTCGGTGACCCGGGCCACGCCGCCGACGCGCTGGTTTCGCCCCGCCACGAGCGGCACATTGTGGCTGCGGCTGCCCATCCGGTAGTACGTCCACCGCTGGTCGCTATCGAGGCGTCGGCACCAGTAGCCGGGCAGGCCGTAGTCGTCCTTGCCGAGGTCGACGGCCCAGCGGACGCCGCACGCGTCGAGGACGAACTGGCCCATGTCCAGGTGCCCGTGGTTGACCGCACCGAAGCCGGCCTGGACGCCGAGGAAGAGGGCCTCGGGGTCGTCCCAAGCGCCGCGAAGACACACGACCTCAACGGGCCCGCCGAAGCGGACATCCAACGGCCGCGCGGGCACGTCCCCGGGCATCGGGGCGTACCAGACGAGGTGCTCGGACCTCGCCGGCGCGTCCTCCAGCAGACGGTGCTCCGCCCACGCCGCCAAGGGGTCGTCGAAGCGCCGGGCGAGCCAGAAGCGTTCCCACCGCGGCGCGTCTCGGGCGTCGAGCGGCGTGTCGGCGACGTTCAGCATCAGCCCCGTCGGCCCGACCGTCAGCACCGAGTACGCCGCCGTCCTGTCGAAGCCCGGCGCCGCCGTGAGACCGAAATCGGTTCCGACGGCCGACGCCAGCGCCGCCGCGGCATAGACCGTGTACCGCGTCCCGTAGGACCAGTACCCCGGCCCTTCGGGCCAGGCGCCGTCGGGGGCATACTGGGCGAGGGCGAGCGGCAGCCACGCCAGGGCGTGACGGATGATGGGACCGGCCACCTCGGGCGCCTCGTCCAGCACAGCCAGCGCCCCGACGATAAGGCCACTGTTGCAAACCTGGCTCCAGTTGTAGCCGCGCAGGATCGGCCCGAGGAAACGCTCCTTGACGTCGGCCTCGTAGGCGGCGAGGCCTTCGCGGAGGCCCTTCGTGACGAGGGCATCGCGGACGCGGCCGCGCGCGGCCGCGTCCATGTGCCGCCCGAACCAGTCGTAGCCGACGCCGACGGCGTGGCACATCTCACCCGTGTCAAGGAAGTGGCCGGGGTTCCAGTCGGCAAAGCCGCAGACCGTCTCCAGCGCCGCCACGGCCGCCTCGGCGTAGCGCGAGTCGCCGGTCAGCCGTTCGGCCAGGCCGAAGGCGTAGACCCGCTCCATGCACCGCTGGGCCATGTAGGCAAGGCGACCGTGGCGGAGCGTCCTCGCGAGCGGCGCCGCGTCGAGCAACTCATCGGCCCGGACGAGAACATCGCGCACGACCTTGGCCAGATGCGGATCGTCACCGGCTTCGATCTGCGCCGCCCGGGCGATCCAGTCAGCGCCAGTCATCATCAGCCGCGGTCGCCCGTGGCGCAGAAGTCTCAGCAGGTCACCCTCGTCGGGCATCTGCAGCCACGGAGGACGCGGCAATGGGACAACCGCCATGATCGCACCACAAGATGCCGCACCCGGTGCGGCACGCGGAGGCGCCGCACCGGGCTGGATGACACACTCAGCAAACAGGCGCTCAGACGTCGCTCCAGTCGAAGGCAACGGTCAGGGCTTCGCCCTCGCGCTGCGTCAGCATCTGGTAGGCCGCCTGGCACTCGCTCGGCTTCATCGTCGCGTACAGGCCGCTGACGTCGACGCGGCCCTCGGCGAGCCACGCCAAGGCCCCCGCAAGGTTCCCGAAGACGCTGCCCACGCGGAAGTCTTCGCCGTACCGGCTGATCTCCCACTCCCATCCGCTCCGCAGCGTCGCGTACCGCCGGAACAGCGGCTGGAGGACATCGAAGGCGTAGATGTCGGTCTTGCGAGCGCGCGGCACACCGACCAAAACCACTTCGCCGCGCTTTCGGATCGCCTTGACGGCGTCCTGGACCGCGCCTTCGTGGCCCGAGCACTCCAGCGCCAGGCCGATGTCGGCCACGGCCACCTTGTCGTCGTGCGGCACAGCCGGAAGCACCGTCGGGATGCCCTTGGCTTCGGCCAAGCGGCGCCGGCTCTCGAGCGGGTCGATTGCCATGACGCGATAGCCGGCCGCGCGGAAGATCTGGGCACCCAGGTGGCCAACGATGCCGAGGCCCGTCACCAGCACCCTGTCAGGCGGCCGCGCGACGGTCGTCGTCAGTGTGGACCACGTCACGCCCATGAGTCGGGCATGCGCCGCGGCCGCCGGGTCCAACCTTTCGGGCACGGGCAGCACGGCCTGGCGGGGCGCCCGCTGGCGGGACCGGTGACCCCCGATGCCCTTCGGCCCGGTGCAGAGGCACCGCTGGCCGGGCGCAATGTCCTCGATCTCGCTCCCCACCTCGCTGACCTCGAAGACGGCCGCATACCCCGGCTGCATCGGGTACCACGCGTCGATGTAGTTCCCGCCGATCTCGGTTCCGGGACTGATCAGGGAGACGAGGGTGCGGCCGGCGATCTCGTCGGGGGCCAGGGGCGACTCGTCGGGCGGGAGTTCCAGCAGTTCCGCCTGCTCGGACGCGGTAAACGTCACCACGTAATCGGTCACAGCGTCACTCCTTCCTGCTTGGCCACCAACCGGATGTAATCCGCCGCCGCCTTGTACTCGTCTGCGTCCGGCAGGTGTTCCAGCATCAGCGGCGTGTCCGGCGGCAACTTGTCGAGCTCGCGGAGCAGCACCGGGAAGTCGAGCGCCCCGGTGCCGGGCCGGCACTCGTCCAGGTGCACGAGGTGCTTGCCCGAGAGTGTCACGTCCTTGGCGTGGACGCTGCGGATGTGCGGCGCCAGCGTCTGCAGCGTGTGCTCGATGAGCTGCGCGTTCTCGTAGTAGCGGCGCGGGCTGTTGACGAGGTTCACCGGGTCGACATGGGCCGCGAAACCGGGCCGGTCGACCGCCTGGATCAAATCCAGGTAGAGCTCGGCCGAATCGGGCAGGCCCCAGCCCATCATCTCAAGCGTGAAGGCCGTCTTGGCCGGGTTGACCGCGTCGACGATCTCACGGACCGTGGCAACGGCCAGGTCGAACGTCTCGCGCGTCAGGTTGTCGGGGCTCGGCCCGTTCCACTGCGCGCCACGCGATCCGATAATGGTCACGCAGCAGACCGAGCCGAGGCGTTCGGCCAAGCCGAGTTGCGCGATGCACTTGTCGATGTTCTTGCGCCGGGCCTCGTCGTCGGGGCTGATGGGGTTGCTCCAGGCGCCGACTTCGGCGATGACGAGGTCCGCCTCGGCAGCTACGTCGACATAGGCCTGGACCATCGCATCGTCGTCGTCGGGCCCGACCGGCGGCGCGTAGGCCGCCCGGTAACCCAGTTTCTGGTGGGCCGCCACCCAGGCTTCCGGCGTCTCCACCTTCTCGAAAATCTTCCCGCCCAGTCTCATGCTGGCTCCTTCGCGTCCTGTGGGTGTGTCTCTGCCGCCGCCCGCCGGCGGGGCCGTCCCCGCGGGCGCGCGACCGCGTATCACGTGCGTACGGCGGCCACGGCTCGTGCAGCCGAAGGGGCGTTCTACCGCGCCCCGCGGGCGCCTGCACGAAGAAAACTCACCGGGCCGGTTCTGGACAGATTACCGCCGGTCCATCCCCGCGGCCGCGAAGAGCGCCCGCATGCTCGCGCCGACCTCGGCGAGCGCAGCCTCGGGGGCCATCGCCCCCAGGCGCCCCTTTGCCGGGCTAAACGGCTCGGAGATGACCGGGCCATCGTACCCCGCATCGGCCAGGAGCCGCATCACGGCCGGCGCATCGATGACTCCCGTGGCCAACGGCATCTCGCGTTCCAGGTCCTGTTGTTCATCGCGCCCGAGACCGGTCCGGGCATCGTTGGCGTGGACGTTGACCACCCTCCGGCCCGAGACGGCCCGGCTCAGCGACATCAGGGATTCGCCGGACGTGTACCAATGGAAGAGGTCCACCACCAGGCCCACGTTCGGCCCGGCGGCGTCGGCCAAGGCCGCAGCCTCGGTGGCCGTCCGGATGAAGGGGTGCCTGAACCGTTGCTGCACCGTCCTCGGGCCGATGAACTCGATGCCCAGCATCACGCCCGCCTTGCCCAGCAGGCCGCTGAGCCGCCCCAGCCGGTCGACGTGCCACGCCAGGTTCTCATCCGGGGACCGCTCATCGCTGCCCGGCCAGATGTGGTTGTAGGCACGGCAACAGCCGGCGGCCTCGATGACCGGCAAACGGGCTTCGAGCTCGGCCAGGCCCGACTCGAACTCGGCGTCCTCAGCCCGAAGGAAGTCGCGCGGCAAAGGTACCAAGCCCCACCGCAGGCCGGCGTCGGCGACCTGCGCGGCGGCTTCCTTCGCCTGGTCGGTCGTCTCGAGGCGACGGATGGGCAGGTCGATTCCTTCGAAGCCGTGCTTCGGCGCGGCCTCGACCAGAACGTCGAAGTCCACGCCATCAAGGCCCACGGTGCCGGGATTCAGATTGATGAACATCATTCCTCCACACCCTCAGTCACTCGCATGCGGCCTTTCGAAGGGGTAGTTCACGAGCGCCGCCACCAGGTCCACACTCGACAGCCGCCCCAGCCCGTCCGGCAGGAAGCGCCGGTCGAACTCCGCCTTCAGCGCCGGCCGCATTGCTTCCGGCACGAGCCCCATCGCGAAGACCAGGTGCCGGTCATCCACGTCGCGGATCGCGCCCGGGTCGGCCGCCACCACGAGCGGCGTGTCGGGCGGCAGTCCCTCGCCAAGGGCCTGCAGACAGGCATGAACGAACGGCAGGCTGAGGTCCTCACCCCGGCCCGGGCGGCCCCCGCGGTCGAGCTGCTGCAGGTACAGCGTCCGCGTGCCGACACGGCACATACGGACGATGGCCGGGATGTCCTGGATGACTCCCGTCTCGGCGTGCCGCGCCTTGGCGGCTTCCCAGTCGGCGTGCAGCCACGCGTACTTGGCGCGCTCCGCCCGGACCAGCCGCGCATCCGCCGGCACCAGGCGCAGGGCCATAAGCTGGCCCCGCACGGCGGCCAGGAGCCGGTGCGTGCCCGGGTCGAGAAGCAGCGTGGTCCCGGGCGGGGCGGCGCGGCCATCGACCCAGAGGCGGAAACCGGCCTCGCCGAACGGCACGTCGACCGCACAGGCTACCTCCCCGTCCACCTGCAGGTGCGACGCAAGCAGCGTCGTCGAGCCGGGTTCGGCGGCCGGCATCACGAGACAGACCTGCGATCCGGTCGGTGACGGCACGTGATCGACGGCCTCCGCCGGGAGCGGCTGAAACCGCAACTTCACCCCCCGGACCTTGACCGGCACCGCCGCCGTCGGCCGCGCGCTCTCGGCCCCGCCCATTGCGTCCAGGACCGCGTCGGCCGCGCCGCCGCCGAACGGTCCGAGGACAAGCCACTGCGTGAGGACGCGGCCGGGCTGGTAGGCTTGGGCGGGCACGCCCTCTGCCTGCACCGCCGCATCGGCCCGAGCCTCGACCAAAGGCGGTGGGGCCACCGGCTCCGGCAGCTTGAACTCACCGCGGTCCCCGACCCGCCCCAGGGCCATGACGCCGGCGATGCCGAACGTCCCGCGGCTGGCGGTAAAGACGCCCAGCGGCCCGTGCTGCGCCGAGAAGAGCAGGTGCGAGTGCCGGAGAGCCTCGTCCACCTTCGCCTGGTCGCCGGGCTCCAGCGCGGGGTACACCAAGTCGGCCGCCCACGGGTAATGGAAGAGCGGCCCAGGCAACCGTTCGCCGTGCTCGCCACCGTACGGCAGAACACGGGTGCGTTCCATGACGAGGGGCTGGGCGCGGCGGGCGTGCGGCGCATCGTCAAAGAGGGTGTAGAGCAGGCCGTGGGCGATGGCGAGGTCCGCCCCCGGTTGCCAGGTGGTGATGTAGTTGACGCGCTCGCGGTAGAGCGTCTTCTGCCGCGCGAGCCGCGCCCGAAGGGCCGCCAGGAGGCGCCGGCCGGTCGGCGTCCGGGCCCGTTCGCGGAGGGCGGGCACGTCGCCCCGGCGGAGGAGCAGCCGAGGATGCTCGCCGCACTCCAGCGGAGGCGCCGCCGGATCGGGCCAGATCTGGGCCCACGCGGCTCCCTCGGCCCGGCCCTCGACCGAGACGAAGTGGCAGTGGCCGGTGTATGTGCCCGCGAGGCCGGCGCCGCTCGGCTCGAGCGTGACGGTGAACGCACCGAACGCCCCGTGGCGGTAGAAGTCGTTCAGGAAGACCACCTCGACGGCCAGTCCCGTCGCCGTGCCGCGCGTCTCGGCTCGGACAAGGCGCCCGCGGTGGTCGCGCTTGTTGAAGGTAACGGCGTGGGCGTCGAAGGCCTCGTCCCACGTGCCGTCGCGCCGTGTCAGGGTCAACGTCAGGTCCGACGTCGCGGTCCCGCGGCCTTGGCGGGATTCGTGCAGGGCGCCCTTCAGCGTCACGCGGACGACACCGCTTTCGGGAATCGTCGCGCCCGTCGGAGCCGCCGGCGTCACCAGTACACCGCGCGGCCGAATGGGTCTGTAGGCCGCCTCGGACGGCGCATCGGCCAGCAGGCCCGGCTCAGGCTCGAACGGCCCGAACGGCGCGCCCGTCGCCGTGGCGATCCGCTCGCAGGCTCGTGCGACAGTCGCGTCCATGCCCTCGATGCCCTGGGCCAGGGCTCGGCGCAGGGCGGGCTCAGCCGCGGGGTCGCCCAGGCGGCCGAGGGCGTCGACCCAGACGGCCAGTTCCTCCGGGTCGGGGAAGAGCCGCCAGCGGAGGAGCGCCTCGGTGATGCGCCGCGCCGCGGGACCGCCGATGCGGACGCAGGCCTCGGCGGCGGGGCGCTCGGCCCGCGGGTCAAGTTCCTCGTCGATGGCTTCGCGTACGAGGGCATCGAGCCCCGGCTCGCCGACGGTCACGAGGGCCTTGATGACCGCCGCCTCCAGCGCCACCGCGTTGCCGCGCACCTTGCGGCCAAAGCCGTCCAGCAGCCGCACGATGGCGGCCGCGGCTTCGGGGTCGCCTGTCCTGGCCAGAACGCCGGCGGCGTCGGCCCGGGCTTCGAGGGAATCCGCCTCGGCCAATCCCGCGCCGACGGCCCCACCCATCTGGCCGGTGAAACGGGCCATGGCGGCCGCGGCCACGGCGCGCACGTCGGCGTTTTCGTCGCCCAAGGCCTTCGCCATGCCGCGCGTCGCCGCCGGCCCGTCTCGGTCGGCGAGGGCCTTGGCGGCCGCCAGCCGCACCACCACGGCGGCGTCGTCGAGAGCATCGATGAGCCGATCCGTCGCCCGTGGATCGTCCACCGTACCGAGCGCCTTGACGGCCTCTTCGCGGACGCGCGGCTCGGGGTCGCGGAGCAGGTCGTCGAAGCCCTTATCGGCCGACTCACCGTACAGTTTGGCCAAGGCATGGCCGGCCGCGATGCGAACCTCGGCGCTACGGTCGGTCGTCCGGATACGGACGGCCTGCACGCTCTCCGGGTCGCCGATCTCGCCAAGGGCCCAGACGCAGGCCTCGCGCACCTCCGGGTCGTCATCGTCACGTGAGAACCGGCGCAGCAGGGGGGCGGCCTCGACAGTACGGGTGCGGCCGAGGCGGCGGGCCTCCGCAAGCCGCGTCCGCGGGTCGGTCAGCCGCCCCGACGCGTCACCCGACAGCACCTTCCGCTCCCCGGCTTCGCCCTCACTGGACCGCCGTCCAGGTCCGCTCAGCACCTGGACGATCAGAAGGACCGCCACGACCGCTCCCAGCACCAGCAGCGAGAAGAGCGGCAGGCGGGGGATGGCGTGAGGCGGGCGGAGGCGGACGCTCGTCTGGTCGGCGGGCAAGGGCATGGGCCAGGCGTCTCCCGGGTTCACGCTCGGGGTATTGAACGCCCAAGCGGGCAGCGCGGCCCGGCAAAACCCGGAGAGCGTCACAGGCCACCCTCGGCCCGGCACATGCAACGGCCGCCGGATTTCTGAACCCCCCGGCCCAGAAGCGCGCAACTATAGAGGTGGACACTGACGCCCGACCGACCGGGAACCCGCGTGCGCCGCGACGCCTTCGAACACGTGATCCGCGCCCACCAGGCCGAACTCTACCGCTACCTGCGGTACCTCGGGGCCGACGCGCACGCCGCCGAAGACCTGGTCCAGGAAACGTTCCTGGCGGCCCACGGCAACCCGCGCCTGGGCCGGCTCGTCGGCGACCGGGCCCAGGCGGCGTACCTGCGCGGCATGGCGCGGAACCTCTACCTGCTGTCACGGCGGCGGGACGCCGCCCGACCCGCCGAAGTCAGCCGCGCCGACCTCGATCAGGCCGAGGCCGTCTGGCAAAACGAGTTTCTGCGCGAGGGCGACGGCTTCGACTACGTCGAGGCGCTACGGCGGTGCCTGGCGGCCCTGGAGGCCGGGCACCGGCGGTTCCTCCACCGGCACTACGCCGAGAACCGCACCCGGGCGGAACTGGCCCGCGAACTGGACATGGCGGTGGAAGGCGTCAAGACGCTCGCCCGCCGCCTGCGCGCCCGCTTGGCGGACTGCATCCGGCGACGGCTGCGCCTGCCGGAGGCCGAGGCATGAACGGCGACCCCCGCGACCGGCTGATCGACGTCCTGCTCCGCGAGGAATTCGCCGGCAAGGTCCCGCCCGACCTCGCGGACCGCATCCTGGAGCGAGCCCGAACCCGGCGCCGACGCCGCCCTTGGTGGATCATCCCGGCGGCGGCCGCCGTCTTCGCGGCCATCGGGGCCGCCTTGCTCCTGTTGCCGGGGCCGGGTCGCTACCCGGCACCCATGGCCCTCGGGACGTACGCGGTGCTCGGGGGCGGCCCGGTCGCCCGCGGCGCCGTGGTGACGACGCCCGAGGCGCCGGCGCGGCTGAAGCTGGGCCACTACGTCCGCGTGGCGGTCGCGCCGCAGTCGGCAGTCCGTCTCGGCGGAGGACCCTATGAGGAGACGCTGGAGCTCTGGGGCGGCCAAGTAACGTGCGAGGTCATGCCCCAGGGGGGGGCGTTCACCGTGCAGACCGACGCGGGGTCGGTCCGCGCCCTCGGCACACGCTTCACAGTCCGAGTCCTTGAACCGAAAGGAGACGAAATGATGAAGACACCACGCATGTGGGTGCAGGTGCTGGCCGGGGCGGTCCTGGCCGCCGGCGCCTGGGGGACGACGGAGTTGCAGGCCGGCGAGGATGCGGCCTTGCCTCCCTCGGAATCGTCGGCGGCCACCATCAAGATCCGGGTGGCCGATGACAGCTCGCCCCTCGGCCCGACCGGGGTCATTGTCGTGGGCAATGGGGTGAAGCCGCTCTCGAACGACCAGCGGCGCCTCGAGGAGATGACCGAGGTGTGCGCCCTGACCGAGGCCCAAGTCGCCGACATCCAGAAGCTGAACGATGACAAGGAAGCGGCGATGGCCGCCTGGAGCGAGGAATACCGAGCCGCCAATCTGGCTGCCAAGGAAGCCGCCAAGGGCGCGAGCAAATCCGATTGGAAGAGCAGCGACTTGCTGAAACAGGCCTACGAGCCGGTCCGCGAGTTGCAGGCCGAAGGCCGCCGCATCCGCGAGGAGCACGCGGCCGCCGTCCTCAAGTGCCTGACGAAGGAGCAGCGGGCCGCCTGGGAGGGCCACCAGCTCTACCAGCGCCTGCAGTACCGCCGCCTCCGCCGCTTCGAGCCGACCGAGGACCAGCGGCTGCGTATCCGCGCGATGTGCGAGGAAGCCGCACCCAAGGTCAACGCCCTCGACAGCCGGCAAGCGCAGGGCGAGGCGATGCAAGAGTTGCTCAACGAGATCGAAACGACGGTCATCACGCCGGAACAGCACGAGCGGGTCGAGCGCGAGGCCAAGGCCCGCCGCGCCCGCTACGAAGCCGGAAAGGCCAAGAAGAGGGAAGCGGCCCAGCAGCCCGACTCTCAGCCGTAGCTACCCGACACAACATCACGCGTTCGCCGCGCCGCGGGGAGCCCCCTCGGCGCGGCGAACGCTTTCTGTAGACACTTCTCGTCCATGCGCCGGGCCTGCGCCCCCCGCACCACAGCGCGAAATGGCGGGGAACCTCCGACGGCGCGCCGCGTTTACCCTACTGCCCGCAGGATGGCGGCGCACGGTCCCGCTTGGGGCCGAGCAACCGGACACGGACATGATCGGCTGAGGACGGCTATGAGACGGTGGTTCCTTCTTCCCCTGGTCGCCCTGGCGGCCGCGACATTCCTGCCTCGTGCGGCCCGGGCGGGGCGCGGCACGGGCGAGATCGAGCTTTCGAGCGACGAGTTCAAGCAACTCGACACCTTCGAGGCCCACAGCCTGTCGAAGGCCGACAAGGCCTTCGGCTCGAAGGGCTGGCGGGCGGCCCTGGCGGCCTACGAGGCGTTTCTCCGCGAGTTCGACCGCTCGCGGGTCCTGCCCTACGTGGTCCTCCGCAAGGGCCGGTGCCTCCACCACGACGACAAGCGGTTCGACGCCGTCAAGCAGTACCGCGAGGTGCTCGACTACTGGCCCAACCGCGTCAAGTACGCCGCCGCCGCCCTCTTCTACCTCGGCCAGTGCCATTGGGAGAACGGCGACGAGGACCAGGCCATGAAGGTCTGGGCCGACATGGCCGACGACGCCGACTACTCGAAGCACCCGCTGGCGGCCGACGCGATCAACCAACTGGCCGACTACATGGTCCGCAAGGACCAGGCACGCCAGGCCGTCGAGTATTACGAGCAGGTGGCGGTCGACTTCCGGAAGTCCAACTCCGACGCCGCCCGCCGCGCCATCGACAAGGCCGTCTACCACCATGTCCGCCGCGAGCCCGACGAGGCCCGCCTCCGCGCCTTCTATAGGAAGGTCGGCACGTTCCAGTGGGCGCCCCGCAAGGTGCCGGAGAACCTGGACACGGACCGGGACTACTGGAACGCCGTCCGCAACCACGTCAAAAAGCACGGCCGGTTCGAGGCGAGTCAGACGGAACTCAAGCAGCGGTACTACGCGACATGGGCCGAGGCGATGGACGGGCGCTTTGCCGACTGGGACGACTACCAGATCGACCTGGCGAACTTCCACCTGGCGGCCACGGGCGACGTCGAGGTCTGGATGAAGCGGCTTGACGCCCAGTTCGAGGGCCACAAGAAGCCCGGGCAGTGGGACCGCCTCATCCGCTGGATTGCCGTCTACCACGCCCACAAGAGCAAGGTCAACCAGTACTACAACCAGCTCGACTTCACACGGATGAAGAACTGGGAGATCGAGTCGCTGGTCAAGGTCCTCTTCGAGCAGGTGAAGGCGCCCGAAATGGCGAAGAACGCCTTCTTCAAGCTCCGCCTGGCCGAGATGACCGACGACCACAAGGCCGAACTGGCTCGGTACATGTATGAGCGGGACGCCGACATCGTGAAGAGCCTTTGCCGCAGCATGAAGGACGAGCAGCGCGGCCAGATGGAGTTTCTGCGATACTATTACGCCACCAGGCAGGACGAGGAGGGCCTGAAGCTCGCCGACGCGATGGTGAGCGTACCCCAGTACGCCGGCGAGGCGCGGCAGATCAAGGCGGAGTTGCACGAGCGGCTGAAACAGTGGAGCGAGGCGTTGGCGGCCTGGCAGCAGATCAACCAGCCGCCCGAGACAAGCTGGCGCATCGCCGACTGCCACTACCGCCTCGGCTCCCTCGGCAAGGCCGTGGCGGAGTTGAGGCAGGTCGAGACGTTCTTCCCGGACCACGCGGCCGAGGCCTGCCTCAAAGTGGCCTACCTGTATAACCGCGCAGGCGAAAAGGACAAGACCATCTCCACCTTCAAGGAAGTCCTGAAGAAGTACCCCCAGAGCCGGCAGTCCAGCACGGCACACCATGAGCTGGAGAAGCGCGGCATCACGCGCATCCGTGGCGGCGAGGACGCCGAGTGATTGGCCGTATCCGGCGGCGCCTCGCGCGGTTGAACCTCCGTAGACGGGTCGAGCCCACGGGGGCTCGGCCCCCGGCATGCACCCCCAAGGAACGGACAGAGGAATCGGGGAACTCCCATGACGCGACTGACACGCTGGATCCTGGCGCTCGGCGTCACGGCGATCCTGGTGCAGGCGGCCGCGGCCCAGCCGGCCGATGGTCCCGCGCCTGAGGACGAGCGGTCGGCCGAGGCCGACATCGCCGCCAAGCGCCTCCTGAAAAAAGCCCAGGAACTGCTGCTGGCGGACGAGAAGGACCGGGCCGTCCGCATGCTCGAAACCGTCATCGAGCAGCACGGCGACAGCCCCATCCGCTATGAGGCCTACCTTGCCCTCGGCAAGCACTACCTCGACCAGTACCAGCAGACCCAGGCGATCCCGTACCTGCGCCGCCTGAAGGAACTGGAGCGCGACGAGGAGGCCCTGACCGGCGACCGCAAGGAAATGTACCTCGAGGCGATGTACCTCTCGGGGGTGGCGTACTTCCAGATGCGGCAGTACAGCCAGGCGTTCCCGATCCTGCGCAAGATCACCAACCACCACCCGAACACGGTGTGGGCGAACCAGGCCTACTACTATATTGGGATGTGCCACTTCGCGCAGGGCAACTGGAACAAGGCCATCCGGGCCCTGAGCCTCGTCGGAACCTTCGTCGATCCCGACAGCCCGACCCTCGAGTACGTCGAGGCCGGCCGCCGCTTCTACTGCAAGGTCGAGGACGCCGACCTGCCCGTCCTGAACCGCCTGGGTCGCGACACGCGGCTGGAGGTGGAAACCGGGCGCGGCGACAAGGAGACGCTGCGGGCGATCCCCCTGTCGGGCCGCCAGGGCATCTTCATCTCCTCGATCAGTACCGACGTCGCCCCGCCGGCCCCGGGCGACAACACCCTCCAGGTGGTGGGCGGAGACAACGTGACCGTCCGCTATTTCGACGACAACACTCAGGAGGGCAAGAAGGACGTCCCCCGCGTCAAGCAGGTCAAGGTCGTCTCGACAGGAGCCGTCAGCTTCACAATGGGCACGTACGAGTCGCAGGCCGCGGCCGCCTTCCTCGGCCAGCCCCTGTTCTGCCTGCTGCACGACGCCGACCTCGATGTCTCGGACAAGGCCGATACGGCCGAGATCCGCGTCGTCTCCCGGTACAAAGACGAGACGGCCACCGACGAACTGGACATCGACATCGAGACCCTCCGCGAGGAACAGCGCGAGACCTACAAGATTCGCGACGAGGTGGTGCTCGCGCTGACGGAGCGCGGCGAGGACAAAGTCCACAGCGGCCGTTTCGGCGGCAGCATCGCGATCGACGCCTACCGCGAGGGCCAGCCCGTCGACAAGACGGATGCGCGGCTCGCCTGCGCCCTCGGTGACGAGGTCGTCGCGACGTACGTCGACGAGCTGCATATCGGCGGCCAGGTGCCCCGCGAGGCGACGGCCTCCATCGGCGTGGCCGGCGAGATCGACGCCCGGCCCCAGCCGCGCCAGAACGTCGTGCCCGACCCGATCCTGCGGGCCAAGAAGAACCTCGTCGAGGCAACCGCCTACCTGGAACTGGCGCGCATCTTCAAGAGCATGGGCCTCGTGGAAGGCGCCGCCACGAAGGCCGGCGAGGGGCTCGATCGCGTCGACCCGGTCATCCGGATCGAGACACCCATCCCCTCGGCCCTCAAGGAAGAGGCCTTCAAGCTGAAGTGGGAGCTTTACATCGTCCAGGAAGACTACGCCAGCGCCATCAACACCTGCCAGGTCTTCAACCGGCTGTACCCGGACTCGCCCTTCGTCGACCAGGCGCTGCTGGGCATCGGCCGCATCCGCTTCGACAACAAGGACTACCGTGAGGCCACGCGGGTCTTCGAGCAGATCCTGAAGCTGGAACAGTCGCTGGCGAAGGCCGAGGCCCAGTACATGATCGCCCAGTGCCTGGAGGAACAGGCCCGCCAGGAGCACCTGGCCCGGGGCCTGGCCCGCAGCCAGTTCATCATCCCGGAACCGGCCATCCGCCAGTACAAGGAGTGCGCCGACCGGTACCCGGACAGTTCGTTCGCCGGCGAGAGTCTGGCCAAGTTGATCGACTACTACATCGAAACGAAGGACTACGCCCAGGCAAGCGACCTGCTGGACCAGGTCTTCGTCGACTACCCGGACGCCGACTTCCTGGACTCGATGCTGCTGAAGTGGGTCATCGTCGCGTACCGGATGGGCGACTACGAGAAGGCATACGAGAAGTGCTCGCAGCTCGTGACGGAGTACCCGAACAGCACGCACGCCAAACAGGCGCACGACCTGCTGGACCGGATCAAGAGCACGATGGAACGGGCCGCCGAGACCGTGTCGGCCGAATGACCTGCCCCCGGAACCCCAACGCCACGAGGGACCGAATCCGATGAAAACGCTTACCGCCCTGTTTGCGATCCTGGTGCTCGGCCTCGGCACCGTCTGTGCCGCCGAGGACGCCGCCCCCGACACCGAGACGGCGGCCTTCGACCAACTGCTCCAGAAGGTTCAGACGAATCCCGGCGGCGCCTCCGAGGAGGACGTGGCGGCCCTGCTGAAGGACGCCCAGCGCCTCGGCCGATGCTACGCCGTGTCGCTGGCCCTGAAGGGGTACCTGGCGCACAACTTCCAGGCCCCGCCGGACCTGCTGCACGCCGGTGCGATCAACGCCTTCCGGGCCGGAGACTTCCGTGCCGCGGCCGCCCGCCTGAAAGGCTATCTGGAGGCGGCCAAGCCGGGCCGCGAGGCCTCTGACGCGGCCGCCCTCCTGTGCCTCGTCAACATCGACCTGCTGGGGGCCGAGGACGACGCGTACCTGTTCCTGACGCAGAAGGGGGACCGGTTTCGCGCGTCGCCGGCGGCCCGCAAGTTCGACACGTGGGTCATCGCCCAGGCCGCTCGCCGCCAGGACTTCGAACACATGGCCGAAGCCCTGCTCCGGGTCTTCCAGGACAATCTGCCCCTGGAAGAAGAGCGGCTGCACTACTGGGACAACCTGGACTGGCTGATGAACGAGGTCCGGGCGGCCCGGACCGTGCACTACCCGGCTCTGCCGGCGCTGCGGAAGCTGGTGCCGCTCGTCCGTGAAAGCAGGAAACGGTCGGCCCGCTACAGCTTCATCGTCGCGAACCTCGGCTTTGGCGCCGGCACCGCCGGCAAGGACGAGGCCGCCCTCGCCAAGGACTTCACCGAGGTCGCCAAGGCCGCCAAGGCCTACCTGGACGCGTTCCCGACCGCCGACACCCTCAAGGACGTGGTCGGCGTGCTGGCCGGCGGGGGCTGGAGCGACGACCGCTGGCGTCAGCAGCAGGACGCCAAGCGTGAGCTCTTCGTCTACGGGTTCGAGAAGCTCCCGGCCGACGAGCGCCGGGTCATCCTGGACTGGGACCTGACGGGCGAGCGCGACCGAGACCTGGCGTCGCCCGCCCAGTGGGCCGCCCTCGGCATCAAATACCCGGACCTCTTCGCGAAGGCCGACGGCACGCGGCGGATTGCATTCCACACCGGCGCCGAAGACAAGGCACTCATCGGCAAGCAGGCCGCGTTCCTGAAGAACGTGCCGTCGGGCTCGGCGGCCGTGATCAACAGCCTGGCGGCCGGCGGCGACGACCTGAAGAAGGCCGCCGACCATCTCCTCAAGCAGGAAGGCTGGCATCTGAACTTCACCGAGGCGTACGCCCTGTTCAGCCGCAGCGTCTGGCCGGCGTGGCGGCGGCTGCACACCGAGGGCGAGAAGGCGCCCTCCGACGACGTCCGCCGCGAGGTCGAGGCCTACCTGGGCCGCGCCTACCTGGCCGACTCGCCGGCCGCCCTGTTCGATTACGAAGGCCTGGAGGCCTACGTCGAGGCCGCCTGGGCCACCGCCGGTAACGGCGACAAGGGCCGCGACGAGGTCATCAAGGACCTGAAGGCTTTGGCGTGGGTCCCGCTGCCCGACCGCGAACGCGCCCAGGTCTACCGGGACACGTACCGCAGTTTTCGCGGCTGGACGGAGAACCTGCGGAAAGAGGACCGCAAGAAGGACGTCACGGTGGAGAAGGCCGTGCTCGACCAGATCGCGCCGATCGAGGCCGCCTTCAAGGAGGTCCAGTCCAGTGGCGGCGACCCGTCGAAGGCCCCGAATGCCCTCTGCCGCCACATGGCCGAACTCGTTCTGGCCGAGCGCCGCAAGGACCCGGAGGCCTATGCCAAGGCGGCCCAGGCGCTCTACCCGCTGATCAGGAACTACCCGGACGGCCGGACGCCGTTCGCGGCCGCGTGCTTCGAGTACGTCTACAGTTCGTCGCGGAGCGTCGACACGCTGCCGGTTCAACTCGCGGCCCTCGAAGACCTGCTCAAGGGCTACGATGCCAAGGGCGATAACCGCCGCATCCGCGACCTGCTCTCGCTGATCATGCAGCGCCGGAGCTGGGGGTGGTGGCGCACGACGAACAACGACATCAAGAAGATCGAGCCGCTGAACGCCCTTCTGGCCGACGCCCTGCTCAGGGAATTGAAGCAGGGTCGCCTGCCCGAGGACCTCTGGACCTGGTTCCGCGGCACCCGCGTCGGCGACCACTGGTCCCGCAAGGACTGGGGTGTCGAGGTCTACCGGACGGTCATCGAGAAGGACCTGCTAGAGGACCATCCGTGGCGGCCCGCGGGCATCCGCAGCGCCGCCGTCGCGTACATGGACCTCGTGCGCCACGAGGCGCCCGGCCTGGCCGAGGCGTTCCCGGTGGAGACGCACTTCGACGACGCGTTCGTCGCCGAAGCCAAGCGGACAGGCTACCTGGACGCCCGGTACTGGGACTATGGCCGCGACGAGAAGAAAAAGGTCGTCAACGCCGCCGCCGAGATTCTGGCCGGCTACAAGACGCTGCCCTTCGGTTACAACGGAGAGACGGTCGTCTACGACCGGGCCGCCTTCTGGGACTGGCAGAGCCGCGCCCTCGGGGCCGACCCGAAGCCGCGCGACACCATGATCCAGGCGATCGAGGCGACCTTCGGCAAGACCCGGTTCGACACCTTCGCCATGGGCCGCGCCCGCTTCCACACAACGTCGTCCTTCAAGGACGCGAAGGACCGGGAGGGGTTCTTCAAGCAGCTGGACGAGTACATCGGCCGCCAGATCGACGCCCCCGGGCGCGTCTCGCCGCCCTATCTGGGCGCGGTCGCGTCGCTCGAGGGCAAGGCGTCGCTCACGGACGCCGAACTCGACGTGCTGCTGAAACTGTTCCCGTACGGCGTCCCCGGCACCTGGCCGCAGGGCTGGCACTACGAGGCGGTGGCCCCGATGGTGCACGCGTCTCTGGTGGCGCGCGGGCGGGCGACGGCGCTCTATGACGTGGCCCCGTTCCTGTGGAGCATCGCCCGCGACACGCGGTCCGACGCGTGCCAGCAGGCGCTGGCCGAGGCGGCCGCCGGCCTCCTCGAGAAGGACCAGAATGACCTCGCCTATGTCGTGACGAGCGAGGGCATCGACCTGGCGAAGAGCGAGCTGTCGGCCGACATCCACAGCCGCCTCACCGCCACCCGCTCCAAGGCCATCGCCTTCTTCCGCTACTTCATTCCCGCCAAGCCGGGCGAAAAGGAGTACCCGGTTTACATGGCCCAGGCGGCGTATTTGACGGGGCGGTTCCAAACGGCCTGGGAGACGTACCTGGAGAACCGGACCCTGGTCCAGATGATGTACAAGGACCTGGATCCGAACTTCCTGATCTGGCTGATCGAGAAGCACACGGAGCTGAGGCAGTTCGAGCCGGCCGAGGCGCTGGCCCGCGAGATGATCCAGTGGTTCGACGCGGTGCCGGAGGGCTTCGGGGCGGAGATCCGGGGGCGGCTGATGCTCTCATACGCTCACATCGCGCTGGCCCGCAAGGAGTTCCCGCGGGCGCGGGCCCTGTTCGAGCGCATTGCCGTCGATCCCGAGTACGAGGGGACCCAGGCCCGGCGCGACGCCGAGCTGGCCGTCGCCGAAGTCGACCGCCTGACCAACCGCCACGACGAGGCCATCGAGCGCCTGGAGAAGCTCTCCCGGGCCAAGGACCTCTACCTGCAGAGCCAGGCGTTCTATCACCTGGCGCTCGTGAAGTTCGATCAGGGCGAGTTCGCCGAGTGTCTCGACTACCTGGGCCAGACGCTGGCCCGGCTGCCCGATCACTCGATGGCAAAGATCCTCGAAGCCCGGGCGAAGGTCAAGATGAATAAGCTGGAAGAGCCGACGGACGTCGAGATCGGCCCGGTCACCCGCCAGCGGTTCATCGTCCCGGGCAAGACCCTGAAGATCACCCTGGAGGACCGGAACCTGTCGGTCGTCGGGCCGGCCACGGACATCCAGATTCGCGTCTGGACCCAGTCGGGCGACGAGGAGACGTTCAGCCTCGTGCCGTTTGGCGACACCAAGACGAAGTTCCGCGGGTCGATCACGACCGAGCTCGCGCCGCCGAAGAAGGACGATGACACGCTCCAGCTTCTCGGTGTCGACACCGTCCACTACGACTACTCGGAGGCGTTCAAGAAGGCGCACAACATCACCGACAGCGAGGTCTATACGCTGGCCGTGCGGACGGATGCGCGGCTGTTCGTGTCGAGCGGGAAGATCCTCTCGGCCGAGGAGCGGGAGGCCATCGCGCTGGAGCGGGCCATCCGTAGCCGCCTCAACATCGAGGAGGCCCGGGCCGAGTCGGTCGCGCTGAGCATTGTGCGGCCCGAGAACCAGATCAAGCCGGGCAACAAGATCAACGCCCGCGTCGAGGATCTGGACCGCAGCGAATCGGCCGAGCGCGACCGCGTCAAGGTCCGCATCTCGGCCTCCAGTGGCGACTCGATCGCCGAGTTCGTCCTCACGGAGACCGACACGCACAGCGGCGTTTTCGAAGGCGCCATCCCCACGGCCGCCGGCCAGGCCCGTGCCTACGCCTCCGGCTCCGAGGCCGGCAAAGACCCGAACATGGTCATCTCCGCCAAGGAGTACGCGGCGTGGGTGGGCGTCCCGGCCGCCGGCGCGGTCCAGACCTTCACGATCGACCTCAACGACAACGTCGCCCCGGCCACGATGACCCTCACCGCCGGCGTCCCCGGTCGCAAGCTCAAACGCTTCTTCCTCCAGACCAGCCTCAACGGCCGCGATTTCACCACCGTCGGCGCCTGGCCCAAGGCCTACGAGCCCTGGGACGGGACACCTCAGTTGGCACTGGTGCGGTTGGAGTCGGCGCGCGGCCGGCGGTTCGACATGCGGAGCTTGACGGACCTGCGCGACTACCTGGAGGCCGGCTACCTCGGCCACGGCTTCAAGAAGGTCGTCCGGCCAACCCCCGAACCCCAGGCCAACTGGGGCAAAGACATGGGCGGCAAGGCCCGCGACGTGGGCCTCTCGGCCAGCGAGCACCGCTACATCGCCCACTTCCAGGGCGCGTTCTACCAGGACCGCCGCCAGGTCCGCACCTTCCAGCTCGACCACAAGAACAAGACCGACGGTATCGAGTACATCCTGGCGGTGGGCGGCGTGCCGGTCTCGGCCCAGCGGAGCCGCCGCGGCGAGGAAGCTGCCCTGCCGGAAATCAAGCGGTCCCTCGGCAAGGGCGTCCACGTGCTGGAGGTCTTCGCCATCGCGAGCCGCGACGCGGACCTGGAGTTCACGGTCCTGTGCGACACGCCCGAGCCGCCGTACATGGTGCCCTGCCCGACCGAGATGTTCGACCCGGCCAAGAATCCGCAGATCGCCGAGGAGGTGGCCCTGAAACCGGCCACCATCCAGGCCGGCGACGACGCGGCCGCGTTCACCGTCGCGTTCCCCGAGGGCGCCCGGGCCCGCGTGGTGCGGCTGCTGCTGGTGGACTTCGAGTCCGACGCGCCGGCCATCGAGAAGATCGGCCTGACGGACGCCGCCGGCGAGAAGCTCCTCCCCACCGAACAGGACTTCATGACGCTCCGCGAGAACGGCGTCCTGGAGATCGTCCCCGGCGACCGCGTCACGGTCGTCTACGAAGACCCGCGGGTCATCACGCGCGGCAAGGAACACCACGAGGCATTCCTGACGGCCACCTACACCAACGCCGCCATCAACGCGTGCTTCGTCGAGTTCACACAGCGCGGCGGCGAGCGGCAGGCCCGGTACGTGCCGATGCGCCGCTTCGACCCCGGCGACAAGATCAACGTCCTCATCAACGACCCCGACATGGATGTCTCGGAGAAGCAGGACACCGTCAGCTTCACCGTCCGCACCAGCGAAGGGGAGCCGAAGGAGCTGGCGGCCCTGGAGACCACGGAACACAGCGGCGTTTTCGTCGGCGGCGTCTTCCCGATTCAGGGCGAGCCCCAGCGTGACAGCGAGATCAAGGTCGTGCGCGGCGACGACGTCATCCTCAGCTACACCGACACCGAGAACACCGACCCCGGCATCCCGTGGACCCGCACCGCCATCGTCGAGCAGGTCTGGTTCGAGCCCCCGACGCTCCGCGTCTACGACGTCGAGAGCCGCCCCCTGACCGACGAAGAACTGGCCGCCGAGGGCAACCGCGCCGAGGACGAGGCCGGCGAGTTCGAGGAGCACGTACCCATCACGCACACCCTCATCGCCACCTGGCCCGAGACGCCGCACACCGACAAGCCCGCCTCCTGCAGGATCACCGTGCCGGTTCCCGTCGAGGTGATCTTCCCGGCGGTGGCAAAGAGCCCGGAGAGCACCGTGGAACTGTTCGTGCAGACCTCCTCGGGGCGCGAGGCCATGGGCGTGGCCCCAGACGGCGACTTCAACGTCAACGTGCCGGGGACCCTGCGCCTGACGGCGCGGCCGTCGAACCTCGGGTCGCTCACGCCGCCGCCCGGCTACAAGGGCGTGCTCGTGCGGACCAACCCGTACGCCCTCGACGCCATCGACGACGGGCGCTTCACGTTCCTGGTGCCGCTGGAGCTCGGGAAGCTCCCGGCCGACTCTCTCGCCCTCGAGGACGAGATGGTCGAGCGGCCCGACGAGAAGCCCACCCTCAAGATCAAGGGCGACGACACCGTCTTCCTCGGCTTCCGCTACACCGACCCGGACGGCGAGGTCCACTGGCTGACGCGCCAGGCCAAGCTGGGCGCGGACGCATTCTTCAACGTCATGGACCGCCGGTACCGCGACACCGTCGAGGGCATCTACGTCGGCGAGACCCTCTACTTCCGCCTGATCGACCCCACGCGCGACGTCTCCGACGAGAAAGACCCGGTGGCCGTCCTCGTCACGACCTCCTCCGGCACCGAGAAGCGCGTCGAGTTGATGGAGACCTTTTCCCACAGCGGCGTCTTCAAGGGCCTCGCCAACATCGTCTACAAGGGCGAGCAGGAGCAGACCGACGACCCGTTCGCCCTGCCGGTCACCTACGGCGACGACGTCACGGCCCGCTACGACCGCGAGACCGAGGGCCCGGCCATGACGCGCCTCGTCTCGGTCTTCAAGGGCTCCGACGGCGACGTCCTGCCCTTCACGAAGCGCTTCAAGGACCCGACCATCGCGATGCAGACCCAGTTCACCATCGCCGAGGCCTACTTCGAGTTGGCCAAGCGGCACCGCGACCTGGAGCAGGACAGCCTCGCCCGGCGCGAGATCCAGCAGGGCAAGAAGCTCCTGGAGGAAGCCATCCGCGACTTCCCGGAGACCGAGGCCCGCGCCCAGGCCGACTACCTGCTCGCCAACCTCGCCCTCGAGTTTGCCAACGACGCGGTGAACGAGGAGATGAAGCGCGGCCACTACACGGAGGCGATCAACCGCTTCAGCGACATCGTCGCGACCTACCCCGACAGCGTCTACGCCCCGAAGGCCCAGTACAAGAAGGCCCTCACCTTCGAGAAGATGGGCGAGATCGACCAAGCCTGCGAGGAATACGTCAAGCTCTCGTACCGGTACCCGGACAACGAGCTGGTGGCCGAGACGATCGCCCGCCTCGGGCAGTACTTCCTGACGAAGGGCAAGGAGTTCAAGGCCCGGATCGAGGCCGAGACCGACGCCGTGGAGAGCGAGAAGATCGCCATGCAGTCGCGGGAGATGTTCACCGTGGCCGCCCAGGTCTTCCGCCGCCTCGCCGTCCGGTTCCCGAAGCACCGACTGGCCGACAAGACGACCGTCCTCTCGGCCCAGTGCTACATGCAGGCCGAGGACTACGAGGCCGCCGTCAAGACCTTCCGCGACGTCATGGAGAACCCCGAGGCGGACAAGGACCTGGTGGCCGAGGCGATGTACTGGTGCGGCGACTCGTACATGCGCATGGAGGGCGACAGCGAGGCCCTCCGCAATGCCTACATCGTCTTCAAGAAGCTGACCTGGGACTACCCGGCCACGAAGTGGGCGAAGTTCGCCCGCGGCCGGCTGACCGACGAACGCCTGGCCAAGATCGAAATCGACTGACCCGGCGCCCGAGAGACGAATCGACCATGAGCACCGCGGCACGCCCGCTGAGACCGAAGGCCCGGGAGCTGCCCGAGCCGGCCCGCACGCCCCTGGACGTCCAGGGGGCCGTGCTCGGCCGCCTCTGGACCCGGGGCGCCCGCGCACAGGCTGAGACGCTACTCGACGGCGAGCCCGTGCTCGTGGCCGTCAAGAGCCGCACCCGCGTCGACACGGGCGGCTGGACGGGCGGCCGGCGCGTCTGGGCCTGCGTCCAGGCCGGGCGGCTGGCGCTGTTCGCGCCCGGGCCGCGGCCGCTGGCCCAGCGGATCGCCTACGGCGACCTCGGCGAAAGCGTCTACAACCACGTGACCGGCGAGCTGGTGCTCGCCCCGGCGCCGGAGGCCCCCTGCCGCCTGCTCCGCGTCGCGCCGCTCGACGGCTACCAACTGCTGGCCCAGATTCTGGGTACCGAATCCCGCGAGGACCCCCATGCCTGACAAGACCATTCTCGAGTACATGATGCAGGGCGGGCCGCTGATGGTACCGCTGGTCATCTGCAGCATCCTGACGCTGGCCGTCCTGTTCGACAAGACATGGGCATTCTGGCGGAACAGCCGGCACGACACCCGCTCCCTCCGCGCCCGCATCCTGGAACTGATGGAGGAAGACCGGGCCGACGATGCCGCTCGCCTCTGCGCCGCCACCCCGGGCCCCGTCTCAGCCGTGCTGCTCTCGGGGCTCCAGTCGTATGCGCGGCACCGGGACCTGACGGACCAGCCGGACCGGCTGACGGGCGTCATGGAAAAGGCGATGGACGACTACGCCGAGCACGCCCTGAGCGCCGTCAACAAGCGCCTGGCGGTGCTGGCCACCGTCGGCAGCGCCGGGCCCCTGATCGGCATGACCGGGACGGTGACGGGGATGATCGGAGCGTTCGCGGCGCTGGCGGCTGCCGGCGTGGAAGCCGCGGGCGTGGCCGCCGGCATCTCCGAAGCCCTCATCACCACCGCCACGGGCCTGCTGATCGCCCTGGCCGCCGTCATCCCCTACAACATCTTCACGGGGATGGCCGATCGCATCGACCTGGAGATCGGCGAGGCAAGCTCGGAGCTGCTCGACTTCGTCGCCACCCACGAGAAGAAGAAGGCCCTGGCCTAGAAGGCGCCCCCGATGGCCCGCCGTGACCGAAAGCGCGACCGCCAGGACCGCTTCTCCCTGGATCAGGTCCCCACGACCTCGTTCTCGGACATCGCGTTCCTGCTCATCATCTTCTTCATCCTGACGCTCTCGATGATCGTCACCGAGGGCGTCCTGACCGAGCTCCCCGCCGGCGAGAAGAGCGAGGAGAAGCCCGAGAAGACCACCACCGTCCAGCTCCACCAGGATACGTTGCGCCTCGATGACAAGGTCCTGTCGCTCGACGGGCTCCGCCGGCAACTCGCCGAGATGGACTTCGAGGCCCGCAAGGGCAACGACCGGATCGTCCTGTTCGAGGCGAGCGGCGCCGTCGATTGGCAGTCGTACTTCGAGGTGATGGCGGCCATCACGGACGCCAGGGCGACGCTCGTCATCGTCCGTGAGGGCGAGGGCGGGGACGAAGGCGGCGAGGAGGGCGGCTCATGAGGCGAAGGCGCCGCCGGCCCCGCGTCGTTGTCCCCCTGACGAGCATGGGCGACATCGCGTTTCTACTCATCATCTTCTTCGTCCTGGTCTCGAACTTCGCGAAGGAGTCGGGCATCCCCGTGACGCCCCCCACCTCGCCGGATGTCGATACGCTCGACGAGAGCCGCATCGTCGTCATCGTCGACGAGGACAACAAGATCTACCTGGACGGCAAACAGGTGAGCACCCCGAAGGCGCTCCAGAACGCCGTCGAGGCCCGTATCAAGGACGCCACGGGCGCCGACGCCCGCACCGTCATGTTCCGTTGCGACCACGCCGTCGGCCGCGAGGTCTTCGAGCCCGTCCTCGAGGCCATCGCCGAGGCCGGCGGCATGATTGCCGCCATCGGCGAACCCGAAGGCGCCCCCAGAAAGGAATGACCCCGCCGCCCCGCGCGGCGAAGGAGGCCCTATGCCCAGCGAAACCGACGATATCCAGCGCATCAACCCGGACCGCCTCGTCCACGGCTTCCGGCGGATCGACCTGTTCCTGATCGGCCTGGCCCTGGCCGTCGGCATCCACGTCGCGGTCATCGGCGGCACGAGCGTGAGTTACGTCCTCGACCAGCTCGACCCGTCCCGCGTCGAGGCCCGCAAGGCCGAACTGGCCGCCAGGAAGAAGGCCGACGAGGCCGAGAAGGCCCGGGCCGGGACGCCCGCCGAGAAGGACGCCGGTGCCCCCGAAGGCGGCCCGGCCGACGAACCCGCCGCCGGCGGGGGGGACCAGCCGTCTTCCCCGGCCGCCAACGTCCCCGAGCACCTGAAGGACCATCCGGTGGTCCGCGAGGTGACGGAGGCGGCCGACCCGGACGAGATTCCCGACGCACCGGACGACCTGGGCATCTCGCTCGACGAGACCAACACCGAGGAGTAAGGCCCCGCGCCCCCCCGATGAAGCTCCGCAGCTACAATCCGCTGCCGACGCTCCTGGCCCTGCCGCTGGGCATCCTGGCGGCCGTGGTCGGGGCGCACGCCGTCCTTGCCCCGGCCCGCCTGGCGGACTTCATGCTCCGCGAGCCCGCCGTCGGCGAGCAGATCGCCGAGCAGGGCATCGACACGCTCGTCACGGTCGTTTCGGTCGCGGGCGGCCTCGTGGCGGCCACGTGTTTCGTGGCGGCCGTGGGCGGACTCTTCCTGTGGCGGGGCGGCCTGTGGCTTCTGCGCAAGGGCTACCTGGCCGTCTACGTCCTCCTCGCCTTCTACACCTACGCGGTCCTCAAGGCCTCGACCGACTGGGGCGCCTTCTGGGACCGGTGGTGGATGGTTCCGTTCGTGCTCGTCGCAACACTGGCCCTGCATGTCGTCAGTTGGCGGGCCGCGACCATCGCCCTGTACACGGGCATCGTCCTGGACGGTCTTGCCCCCGGTGACCGCATCCTCGAGAACCTGCGAACCCACGGCCGCGACCCGCGGTACCGCAAGAGCGTCTACTCCAGCATCGCGGTCCACCTGCTCGTCATCGTCGGGCCGATCCTGCTGGAGCTCTACGGCTGCGTCGAGAACTACCTCGTCCCCCACGGCTCGGGCACCCCGTCCATCGCCAAGGTCACATTCGTCCGCCCGAAGAAGAAGAAACCCAAGAAGTTCATTCTGAACCCGAATGCGGCCATCTACTTCGACGTGCCCGACCTGGACGAGTCGGAGATCGCCAAGGACGTGGACGAGGACACGCAGTTGACGTACACAGCCGATCCGAACGCCGTCCACGGGGCAATGGGCGCCGGGGGCGGCAAGGAGGGCGGGTGGCCCGAGGGCGTCGGCCGCCATCCGATACGCTTCATCCGCCTCCAGTACCGCGGCGACGACTGGGACGACGGCATGGACCCCGTCAGCCGCGCCGACCTCAACTTCCTCGAGGAGTTCGAGCGCCTGACGGGCCTCCGCACCGCCGACCATTCCGAGGCCCACCCCATGCACTACCTGGCGAAGTACGACAAGGGGTTCGCCCCGCCGTTCGTCTACCTGACCGGCTCCAGCGGCATCCACTGCTCCCGCCGCGACATCAAGATTCTCCGCGAGTACTGCCTCGACGGTGGGATGCTCTTCGCCGACGCCGGCAGCCAGCGATGGGACCGCAGCTTCCGCAGCTTCATCCAGACGGTCTTCCCGGACAAGCGGCTCGTCGTCATCGCCGACGACGACCCCCTCTTCCAGCAGCCGTACGCCTTCCCGAACGGAGCCCCGCCCCTGTGGCATCACGGCGGCAAGCGGGCCCTTGGCATCAAGCACAAGAACCGCTGGTGCGTCTTTTACCACCCCGGCGACATCAACGACGCCTGGAAGACCGGCCACTCCGGCATGGAGCCCCGCATGGCCCGCGGCGCGTTCCAGATGGGCGTCAACATCATCTACTACAGCTTCACCCACTACCTCGAAGAAACGAAGAAGTACCGCAAATGATCGGCAGGCTCTACACCTACTTCGGCGTTGTCGGCCTCGCGAGCATCCTCGCGTGGCTCGGCCTCTTGGCCGCCCTCGTCGTGCTGATCGTCAAGCGGCGGCAACCGCTATACTACCTGGCGGCCCTCGGTTTCGTCCTCGCGGCCGTCGTGCTCGGCCTGCTCACGCTTAAGTGGTTCCACGTGCGGCTGCCGAACCTCGCAACGCTGGCCGCCCTGCCCGTGGCCGCGGCACTGGTGGTGACGGCGCGGCGGCTGGTGCCGGTGCACCTGGTGATCCTGGGTCTCGGCGTCGGGGCGGTCGCCTTCGCCCACGTCAACTCCCGGGCCGTCAGCCGCATCCAGATGGACCAGTCCGACATCGTCGACGAGATGGCCGCCCGCCGCGAGAAGCAGCGCCAGCGCGACGTCGCCCGCCTCGAGGAAGAGGCCGCCGACATCGAGTTCGCCGAGGATGCCCCGGAAGACGTGCTTGACCTGGGCGGCGTCAAGGTCGAGACGGTCGAGCGGCTCCTGCCCGGCCAGGACGGGGCCGCCCCCAGTGAGGGAACGCCCGCCGAGGGCGCGGCCGAGGCCAAGGGCGCCGGCGCCGAAGACCAGCCGACCTACGCCTACCAGGCCGAGGGCAAGAAGACGCGCGAACCCTCCCGCCGCCGCACCGATACGCCCCCCGAGGCGAGCAGCCTCGAGCAGGCCAAAGCCGAGGCGACGGTCCGTACCCTGCCCCCCGCGCAGCACATCCAGGCCAACCGCCTCGACCGGGCGAACCTCTTCATCTCCCGCGGCGCCATCTGGGTGGCCGTCCTCATGGTCCTGGTCGACGGCCTCCGCGGGTTCAACCGGACGTTCGGCGGCACGCACCCGGTGCCGATCGCGTCGCGGCTCACGGACGCCCTGTCGCCGAAGGCCCGGACGGTGTACCTGCGGACCCGCGACGCCGCCGTCGTCCGACGCTACCTCGCGACCGCCGTCCGCAAGGGCGAAACGTTCCTCTACTTCGGCGACGCCGACCCCTTCGGCGGCGAGAGCGTCAAGCGCATCGCGGTGCTCGACCGGCCCGTGGCGTGGCCGGTGCGGCCGCTCGCCCACAATGCCGCGGAGCCGCCCGTCGGCCCGCGCTTCGTCTTCGAGTCCGCCTGGTTCGGCCGCTACAGCTTCGTCCTCATCGGCCTGGACCTGGGCGAAGCCCTGCTGCGCGACCTTGTCGGTTTCCTCCAGCGCCGCCACCGGTCCGGCGCCGCCGCCCGCCAGACGGTCCACGTCGTCTGGCACCTGGATGTGGCCGTGCCGGCGGAGCTGCTGACCGAACTGGCGTACGTCGGGCCGGCCGCCAACTTCAAGATCGTCCTGATTCGGCCCGACCTGCCGCCGCGCGACGTCGCCGACTCGTTCGACGAGTGCCTCGACGCGGACACCGGCGGCGAGGAACCGGCCCCGCTCGTCGAAAGCGAGACCTCGGCTTGATTCGGACGGCCTCGTCGGGTATCCAAGGGGTCTCGGAACCCGGGAGGAGCGTTCCCTGATGCATCGCTTGGCCTATCTGCTGAGCCTCGCCTTGGTCTTGGCCGTCGGCTGCGCCAAAGAGCCGCCTGCCGCCCCACCGGAAGCGGAGCCGGCACCGCCCGCGGCTGAACCCGCGTCGGAGTCCGCCCCCGCTCGCGCGTCGGAGCCGCCGGCACCCGAACCTGCCCCTGAACCAGAGCCCGAGGCCGAACCGGTCGCCACCGACGACGCGGCCCTCGAGAAAGCCCTGACCCGGATCGACGCCCTCTCCGCCGCCGCCGCGTTCAACGACGCCTACGTCACCGCCCGCGAGGCCCGCGCTACCTTCCGGAGCCACCCGCGGGCCGCCGAGTTGACGGCGCTGGTCGCTCGGCTGAAGGAGGCGAAGCGCGAGGCGGCCCCCCTGCCCTTCGCGCTCAAGAAGCTGGCGTCGCCCGACCCGAGCGTCGTCGAGGTCGCTCGCCGCGAACTCAAGGCCGCCGGCGACGTCGGGGCCGCCGTCCTCCGTCAGGCCGTCCGCGAGGCCGACGCCGCCGTCGCCGTCGAGGCCGCCCGGACTCTCGCAACAATGGACGACCCGCGGGCGCCCGCGGCCTTTCACGCGCGGCTTCAGGCCGACCCGCCGGAGGCCCTCCGCACGGTCCTGGTCCGGGGCCTCCGCGACCAGATCGCGGACCTGCCGGCCGAGGCCCTGCACCACCTGCATGCCGCCGTCAAGGCCGACGCGGACCACGCCCGGCGCGACCTGGCGGACCTTCTGATGGCCGCCTTGCACGAGCGTGCCGGGGGCGACGCCGCGGCCTACGACGAACTCCTTGGCGAAGGGGGCGCCTACGACGTGCTCAAGGGCTACGTCCGGACCGCCACCGAGTCCGAGAACCCCGACGTCGTCGCGTGGGGGGCCGCCCGGTCGGCCGCCTTCGGCCTGGTGGTCGCCTACGCTGACATGGTCCTCTGGCTCCAGGCCGGGGGCGGGGCCGAAACGGACACCCAAGGCCGCCTGCAACGCTGGCGGGACCAGTCCAAGGCGGGCAATCACGCGACGCAGGAGACGGCCGACGCCCGGCCGACGGTGGTCGAGGACGGCGGCCGCGCCGCCGTGCGGTTCGACGGAGCCGACGACTGGCTCGCCCTCCCGGAAGGCCTCGAGACCTTCTCGCAGGGCGTCTCGTTTTCCGCCTGGGGCAAGCCGACGAAGAAGGGCAACTGGCAGCGGTTCATCGACCTCGGCAACGGTCCCGAGCAGGACAACATCGTTCTGGCGCGCAACAGCGGAAGCGACAGCATCTCGTTCTATTGCTATGCCGGCAGCAGCCGCGCCGACATCCCCATCTCGCCGCCCGTCCTGAAGCTGGGCGTCTGGCAGCACCTCGTGGGCACGCTCGACGCCGAAGGCCGTGTCGTCATCTACTACAACGGCAAGCCCGTCCTCGAGAGCAAGACCTCCGTGCCGCGCGACGTCCTCCGCAAGAGCAATCTCATCGCCAAGAGCAACTGGGGCACCACAGGGGACGCTCTGTACGAAGGCCTGATGGACGACCTCCGCATCTATCGCCGCGCCCTGACGCCCGAGGAGGTCGCCCGCCTCTATCAGACCGGAAAGCGGACGCCGTGACCCGCCTCGCGCCATTCCTGGCCGCACCGCTGCTCGTCGCCCTGGCCCTGGCGGCCGGGTGCGGCGAGGCACCGTCGCCCGAACCCGCACCGCAGCCGTCCCCGGCGCCGGAGCCGGCGCCCGCACCGGCCGAGCCACAGCCGCCTGAAGAGCCGCCGCCCCCGCCCGCCGAAAACGAGCCGCCGGAGCCGGAACCGGTCGCCTCGGACGCCGACCTGGACGCCGTCCTCGCCCGCATCGCCGACCTGGAGGATGCGGCCGCGTACCGTGACGCCTACGTCGCCGCGCGCGAGGCCCGCGGGCGGTTCCGGTCGCACGCCCGTGCCCGGGAGATCGACGCGGCCGTGGCACGGCTGCGGGAGGCCCGCGAGGTGGTCGTCGCGATGCCGGAGGCCGTCCGGAGGTTGGGCTCCGAGCGGCCCGAGGTGGCGGACGTGGCCCGGGACACGCTCCTGGCCGCCGGCGACGTCGGCCGCACCTTCCTCCGCAAGGCCGTCCGCGAGGCGGACCCCGTGACTGCGGCCCGCGCCGCCGAGGTTTTGGCCGAGGACGGCGGACCGCTGACGGCCCGTGCCGTGTGGCACCGCCTGGAGGCGGGCGCCGAGGGCCACCTTTGTACCGCGCTCCTGGGCGTCCTGGGTCGGCACCTCAGGGAAGCCCCTCACGAGGTCCGCGAGGCCGTCGCCATGCGGGCGGCCGGCGGCTCGGGCTCAGAGCAGCGCGAGATGATCGAGGTCCTCGTCACGGCCCTCGCCCGCCAGGGGGCCGACGCCCACGCCGACCCGGCCGTCCTCGACCGCCTTGCGAGCCTGCCCGGCACGGGAGCCAAGGTCAAGGCCCACGTTCAGGCGGCCGTGGCGTCCGACGATCCGGCGACGGGCGCCTGGGGCGTCCGCATGGCCAACCTGATGCGGGCCGCCCGCCAGGGCCTCCACGGCCGCTACTACGCGGGAACTGACTTCGGCGAACTCCTGGGCGAGCGGCTCGACCCACGGATCGACGTCGCCACGCCCGAAGGCTTCGGCATGCCGGGCGGACACACCGAGACGTTCTCCATCCGCTGGACCGCCAACCTCCGCGTGCCGCGCGCGGGCGAGTGGACGCTCATCGGCGGCTCCGACGACGGCCTCCGCGTCTGGCTCGACGGCAAGAAGGTCCTCGACCAGTGGAAGGACCAGGCCTACACCGAGAGCCGCGCGACACTGACGCTGACCTCCGGGCCGCACGCCCTGAAGGTCGAATACTACAACAACACGGGCGAGGCCGCGGCATCGCTCAAGTGGGAGGGTCCGGGCACGCCCGCCGAAGTGATCCCCCCGGAAGCCTTCTCGACGCCGCCCTGGCCGGGGCTGGCCGAGTAAGCCAACCCTCCTTACTCCGTCGCCGCCAGCAGCCGCGCCTTGTCGCGCCAGAGTGCCCGCTCGCGGGCGTTCCACAGGTCCACGAGACCGAGCGAGCGGAGCGTCTCCTCGCGCGGCAGGCACGGGTCGCCGACCGCCTCGAGGCGCTCGTCCAGTTCGCCGCTCAGGCGCGCAATCACCTCGGCCGCCTCGGGGGCGGCCGCCAGATTCCGCTGCTGGTACGGGTCCTCGACCGTATCGAAGAGCGCCCAGGGCTCGCCAGTCTGGTACCGGGCGAAGGTGTAGCGTCCGGTCCGCAGGCCCCGCCACTCGCGGAGGCCCGCGCGCCACCCTTCGTCGACCGTGACGATCTCCTGCAAGAGCACCGCCTCGTCGCCGCGGGCCGCCTCGCCCCGCGCCAGGTCGCTCCAGTCCGTCCCGGCCATCGTCTCCGGCACGTCGACGCCCAGCAAACCGAGCATCGTCGGCGCAATGTCGACCGTCGAGACCAGGCCCTCGGCCACAAGGCCGCGCGGCAAGCCCGCCGGCCAGCGCATGAGCAGCGGCACGCGGATCGACTCCTCGTAGGGCCACTGCTTCCGCGTCAGCCCCTGCGAGAAGAGCATGTCCCCGTGGTCGGAGCTGAAGACCACGAGCGTGTCCTCGTCCAGGCCGCGATCCCGGAGCGCCGCCATCAGCCGCCCCATCTCCGCGTCCAGCGCCGCGACGTGGGCGTAGTACCCAAGCAGGTCGCGCCGGGCCTCGTCGGCCTTGTCCTCGGGCACGTTCGGGCGCAACGCCAGGTCCCGCTCGGCCACTTCGGCCAGGTACTCGTCGGGGACCTGGTCGTAGGGGTTGTGCGGCGGGCCCCATGAGAGGACGACCGCCCACGGCTGCGAGCCCGCCTTGTTGATGAACTCGATCGCGATGTCCGTCTGGCCCGTCGGCTCGTAGCCATCGACCGGCTGCGGCTCCGGCGTGTCGCGGTAGACGCGGCCGCTGAAGTAGCCGTGGTGGCAGTTCCAGGCGGCCCAGTCCTCGAAGCCGAAACGCCGCTCGCCGGGCGGCGTGAAGGTGTCGCGCGGCACGCCGGCCAGATGCCACTTGCCGACGTACCCGGTGCGGTACCCGGCCTGCGCGAGCGGGCTCGCGAAGCTGACCTCGTCAACGGGCAGGGGCAGGTCGTTCGCCAGCGCGCGGTGCTGGTGGGCGTAGCGGCCGGTGAGGAGGGTGCCCCGGCTGGGAGTGCAGACGGGGCAGTTCGCGTACGCCCGGGCGAACCGGACCCCCTCGGTCGCCAAGCGGTCGAAGGTCGGCGTTGCCACCGGGGCGCCCTCACAGCCGAGGGCCTGGCCCCGCATCTGGTCCGCAAAGACGAACAGCAGGTTCGGCCGGCCGGTCTTCACGCCACGTCCTCCCCGAAGGCCCGCTCCACGTACCCGAGCGCCTGCCGCGCGTACCCCTCGGCCGCCGCCGGGTCGCCGCCCCGGCCCGCCCGGATCACGATGTACTTCTGGAGCTCGTAGAGCAAGTAGAAATGGCGGCGAACCTGGGCCGCGGGCGAGGGGTCACGCTCGCGACCGTACCCCGCCCAGAACGGCGGCTCCGACACGCCGCAGTAGTCCAGCACCGCGAACTCGATCTCCGGGTCGCCCCACAGGGCCCGGTCCCAGTCGACGAGGCCCGTCAGGTTGCCCCGGCCGTCGACCAGCAGGTTCTGGGCCCAGACGTCCATGTGCAGCAGCCGCGCAGGCTGGTCGTAGTCAAAGCGGTCCAGATGCCGCTCGAGAAGGGCCGCGAGCGCCGCCGCCTGTCCCTCGGTGTAGAAGCCGACGCCGACCACGTCGGCCAGCAGCTTGTCCCACATGACGCGGAATGCCTCGACCCACGTCGCCCGCGGCTCCATCGGCCGATGGGCGCCGAGATAGCCGTACCGGTCGGCCGTAAGCGCATGCGCTTGGGCCAGGGCCGCGCCCGTCTGCCGCAACGTCCGGGCCGTGTCCGTCCCGGGCGCGTCGGAAAGGGCCCGACCGGGCAGGCGCTCCATGAGGAGGTAATCGCGGTCCAGGTCGGCGCGGCTGGTGTCGAAGGCGACGATCTCGGCCACCGGCACGTCGGTCTCGGCCCGCAACAGCCGGTGCAGGTCGGGTTCCTGATGCATCATCCGCCGCTCATAGAAGAGGAAGACGGCGTCCTGGGGCGGGGCGACTCGGAGAACGCATGATCGGCCGTCGGCCTCGACGAAGTAGGACGTGTTGAACTTGCCGGTGCGTATGCGCTCCAGCCGGACGGCATCCGCCGACGGCACGTGCCGCCGCACGCACGCTTCGAGCCGCTCGCGCGGAAGGTCGCCCATAATCGGCCCGCCCCGCTACGCGAAGCTGACGAACTTCTCCGCCTTCACGCCGCAGATCGGGCACGTGTCCGGCGGCGCGTCGCCGGTCGACGTGTGGCCGCACACCTGGCAGATGTGGGCCGGGCCGATGGCGAGGTCCTTGCCGTCGAGGACCGATTCGCGGGCCATGCCGTAGAGGTCGCGGTGGAGCTTCTCGGCCTCCAGAGCATAGGTGAAGGTGCGGACGGCACCCTTCTCCTGCTGGGCTTCGGCGACCTCGAGATAGGCCGGGTACATCTCGCGGATCTCGAAGTCCTCGCCGTCCCACGCGCCCTGGAGGTTGTCGGCGGTCTCGGCGAAACCGAAGACGCCGCCCGCCGGAACGAGGTGGTCGCCGCCGATGTCGCGGAGCACCGTGAAATGGTTAGTGGCGTGGACGCGCTCGGCCTCGGCCACGGCGGTGAAGAGGCGGCCGATGTTGTCGAAGCCGTCCTGCTTGGCCTTGTCCGCCCAAGCAAGGTACCGCATGTGGGCCATGGACTCGCCGCCGAACGCGCTGCGCAGGTGGGACGCGGTCATATCATGCATCGTGAGCTCCTTCGGGTCTTCCCGGAAAGGCGCAGCCGCCCCGCCGCTGGGGCCGCCGCCTTTGCAGGAAGCATAGGCCGCCCGTGGGCGGCTTTCAACCCCCGCGCGGCTGGGGGACGAGATGCCGCCTCAGGCGTTCATCCGCCACACGGCAAGGTTGAGCGCCCCGGCGAAGGTCGTCCACACCAGGTACGGCACCAGCAGCAGGGCCGCCCACCGGCTGTGCCGCCAGAACGCCACGGCCGTGAGCCCGATCGCCACCCAGAGCAGGATCAGCTCCGCGAAGGCGAGGCCGGGCGACCGGAGGCCGAAGAAGAGGCCCGACCACGTCGCGTTGAGCCCGAGCTGGACGAGGTACAGCGCGAGCGCCCCGGCCGCCGGCCGGAAGCCGCCTTGCCGCCACACCAGCCAGGCCGCCAGCGCCATCATTGCATACAGCGTGATCCACACCGGGCTGAAGAGCCAACCGGGCGGCGTCCAGTCGGGTTTCGCGAGCGCCGCGTACCACGTCGAGACCGACTGGGCCGTGAAGACCGACCCCACCGCCCCCGCCGCGAACGTCGCCAGCACCCAGGCGCCAATGCCGGTCTGCTGGGCAGCCCCGCTCAGGGGCGACCCGAGTACGCGTTCGCTGTCATGCTCCTGCGGCATCAGCGGCCACCTCCTCCAGGGTGCGGCCTGTGAGGACCGACGCCGGGGCCTCCTCGGTCACCTCGCGGCCAGGCTCAGCGGCCTCGTCCTTCATCTTGAAGAGGAGCCAATTCTTCGCCTGGCCGCCCATCTTCGTCTGCCGCAGGGCGAACCCACCGCGCAGCTTCGTGCCCTCGAGTTCGACCGCGATGGCCCCCGCCTCGAGGGCCTCGGCCATGGTCATCGGCGGCTCGTCCTTCGGGCCGGCCTCGGCCTTGAGGTTCCGGTACGGGCCGGCGTCCCAGACGAGCACGGTCCCCGCGCCGTATTCGCCCTCGGCGATGACACCCTCGAAGTCGGCGTAGCCCAGTGGGTGGTCCTCGGTCCGCACCGCCAGCCGCCGCACCTTGGGATCGGTCGAGGGCCCCTTCGGCACGGCCCACGAGACCAGGACCCCGTCAATCTCCAAACGGAAGTCGTAGTGCAGGTTCCGGGCAGCGTGTTTCTGAACGACGAAGCGCGGCTCGTCCCCTTCGGCGGGCGCGGCCATGCCGGACGGTTCGGCCGTGCGACCGAAGTCGCGCTTCGCGCGGTAGGTCTCGAGCTTGTCGGCCGCGTCGGCCATGGCAGCCTTTCGCCCGGGGGTCAGTCGCGCAGCAAAAGGACCTTGTCGATGCCGTGGATAAGCCCCTCGTCGGCCTCCAGGTCGGGCAGCACGACGCGGGCCCCGTCGAGGGTCACCCCGCCGGGGCCGGACTGGACGGGCACGGCCCGCTCGTCGAGCATTGTCACGGACCGCGCGTCGGCCAACTCGACCGACGTGATGCGCTGCGGCGCGACGTGATGGCGGAGAACGCGACGAGCGAGCTTCAGGTCGTTCGTCAGGGCCTCGCGTGTCTCCTCCGGCAGGGCCTCGAAGGCCGCGTCGTTCGGCGCGAAAAGCGTGTACGGGCCGCCCTCGGCCAGCTCGTAGACCACCTCGGACATCTTGAGAGCCTTGACGAGCTGGGTGTAGTCGCCAGCCGTAGTAAGGCGCGTGAGGATATCCGTGCTTCCCGTCGCGGGAGGCATCTCGAACGGATCCTCCGGCGGGGGCAGGACCTCGCCGGTCGTCGGTCCGGGGACGCCGGTGTCACCGGCATCACCCTCGTCGTTACATCCGATTGTCAGCGCTGTCGCCGCCAGCACGCCCGCCAGAATCAGCATCGCTCGCCGCGTCATGGCTCTCCCTCCTCGGCTTGATTCCCTCATGGGAACGGGGCCATCATAGCGGACCCGCGCCGCGCGGAGCAAGCGGCCGCCTGGGTCAGCCCTCGGGGTCGTACGTCGCCAGGTACTCGTCCAGGTGCAGCTTGCGGGCGGTCGAGTCGCTCGTCATATAGCGGACCTTGCCGAAGACGGGCCGCTCGGGTCCCCAGGCCCGGTCGTAGCGGCCGAAGCACCAGAAGACGCCGCTGTAGGAGTTCGGGTCGCGCCCGTCGATGCCGTAGCGGTTGTTGAAGTCGAGGAGCGTCTCCAGGGCCTCCTCGGGCGAGGACGTCCACGCCAGGACCTTCTTCCCCCAGAGCATCCGCATATAGTTGTGGATGACCCCGTCGCGCCTGAGCTGCGTCTGGGCCGCGTTCCACAGCCGGTCGCCCGTCGCCCCCGCGTCCAGCTCGTCCCGCGTGTACGTCTCCGGCCGCGCGTCGTCGGCATGGGCCTTCAGCGTCTCGCGCGCCCAGCGGGGCAGCGACGCGTAGCGGTCGTAGTCGTCCGTGAGGGCGCATCGGTTGGCGCCGATCTCCCGCCACGTCACCAGCTCGTCGAGAAACGCCTCGGCGTTTTCGTCCATTCCCCACCATCCGCGCGATCCCCCGGCAGACGCATCCATCGCCTCGGGCGTCCACCCGTCCTGGGTCTTCGCGACCTCGTGAAAGACCTCGTGAGCCGAGATGAAGCCGTGGCGCAGGTATGGGCTCAGCTCGCTCGTGGCCCGGTCATCCGGGTGCCGCGCGCCGTCGGCATACCGCGTCAGGCGTTCGTCAACGAACCGCTTCAGCCGCCGCCGGGCGGCCGCCTCGCCACCCTTCGCCTCAACCGGCGGCACGGCGTGGTCGATCGGCAGGTCCGAGAGGCCCTCGCCGGCAAACAGTCCCTCGTCGGCGGGGGGCCACCGCGTCTTGATATCCTCCGGCAGGTCTCCGAGCCGCCGTAGCGTGACGCGCGCGAGCGGGTTATGCTTCGGCATCCGCTCCAGGTGCGGCCGCAGAGCCTTCTGCAGCAGCGCCCGGAACGAGAAGGCCGTCGTGTAGACCTTCTCCCCGGCCACCAGCGGCAACAGGCCGCACCCGTCCACCGCCTCCAGCCGCACCGGCAACCGGCCGGCCAGCCGCTTGACGATGCCCGGCCAGACGTCGCATGGGTACACGTCGGTCACAACCACGGCCGCGCGATCGGCCAGCGCCTCGACGAGGCCGTCCGCCTGGCCGCGCTGGCGCTCGACGTGGGGGTAGTAGGTCGCCGGCCCGTCGGCCAGCCACGCACGTTTCTCGGCCATCCCGTCGAGAACGAATCGGTGATGCCGGTCGGTGTCCCAGCGGTGGCCCGACCGCAGGTCGTCGAGGACGAGGAGCGGCCGGTCCAAGTCGCGGGCATGGCGGGCGGCCCGCTCCAGGGCCGGGTTCCAGCGCAGCCGTCGCGCCGCCGTCATCCAGTAGAGGACAAGGTCGCCGTCCGGCCGCACCTCGGCCTCGTTCCGCAGGTGCAGCCGAAGGTCGTCCACGGCCATCGCCTTCCCCTTCGGTGCGGTCGCCCCGAACGTGCCCCTGCCACTAGTGCGGGGCCCGCGGCGCCTTCGGGGCTTCCAGGTGCGGCATGAAGGCCCCGTTGTAGGTGCCCCGCTCGATCGGCCGCGCCTCGCCCGTCGGCACGTCCGCCAACCACCGCGTCACCAGGGCCGGGAACCGCTCGGCCGTGCAGAACGTGAACCCGACCGGCGCCGGGCCGGGGTGCGTGACGAGGCGTTTCTCGACCCGCGCCCCGGCCGGGTACAGCGTCGCTTCGCCGAGGCGATACCCGTGGGGCCGGCGAAAGACGGCGGCCACCTCCGGGCCGACACCCTTCGGCAGCCGCATCTCGAGCCGCCCGCGGCTGTCGATCTCGGTCGCGTCGATGACCTTGCCGTCGGGCGTCGCGACCAGCACCGCGCCCGGCGCCGTCTCGCGCATCAGGTCCTCCCGCCGCCCGGCGATGGCGTCCGGCAGGGCGTTCTTGCGGCTGGGCGGGTGCCAGTCGAAGGCGATCCGCTCACCGTCCTCGGCGTCGCGGAAGCGGCAGACGATCCAGTCCTCCGCGAACCAGTGCTCCAGCCCGCCCGTCGTGCCGTGGGCATGACGGCCCGCCTCGTACACGAGCGGCGGCGCGCCCTCCTCGCCCGGCACCACCACCGGCACGAAGTACGGGAACTTGCGCGCCCGGTGCTCCTGCCAGCCCTCGCGGCCGCGAGAGTCCGTCCCGTACCGGAGCAGCGTCGGCAGCGTGTTCGACGAGGCATCCGACCGTCGGAACCCGTCGCCGTCGAGCAGCAGCGCGGCCGCGCTCGAGTCCATGTAATAGTACCGCGCCACGTACGTCGGCGCGTAGATCGTCTTGCACGGGTCGCCCAGGTGGAGTTGCGTGTGCTCGACGCAGACGCCGTTGGCGACGCGGAGCGCCTCGCGCTGGACCGGTGCGCCGGTGTCGCCTGCACTCACGGTCACGCGGAGCAGCTCGCTGAAGGGCGCCCCGGCGGCGTCGACCGTCACCTCGATGGCCCGCTCGCCGCCCGGCGGGAAGGCATCGACTGCCACGTCGCGCGGCCGGACCCGCAGGCCATCCGATCCCTCCAGCCGCAGCCGCCCGCTCACCGGCACCAGGCCTTCGTTCCGCAGGTGCAGCGTGGCGGTGCCCGTCCCCCCCGCGGGGACACCGAGCGCCACCGGCCGCGACCACCACACCGCGATCGGCCCCGGCTCGGGCTCCGACGGATGGGCCGCCGGGTCGGCCTTCCGGGCCGCGCCGTCCGGCGCCGGCCAGTCCGCGCCCTCAGGATAGACGAGGTATCCCTCGCGGACGGCGGCCGCCTTTGCCGCGCCGTCCAGTGTCAGATTCCCGGGAGCGTCGCCGAGGAAGACCTGGCACACCCCAAGGTCGCCCTCGGCCTGCACGCCGTTCTGCCCCACGCGGCACCAGGCGTAGCCGGTGAAGGTGAACCGTTCGGTGGGCGGCCCGAGGGTGACGGGCTCGTCCTGCTTGTCGCCGAAGCGCAGGAGGACATAGTCGCGCCACGCGCCGCCGGCGGCCTCGATGCAGACGGCCACCGCGTCGTCGGTCCGGGCCACCTCGCGCATCCCGCGCAGCCGCCGCTTCCCGTCGAAGGGCTCGTGCAGGGCGACGAACATCGTCGCTGGGGCCTTCCGGATGGCGGCCACGAGCACCGCCGCCGGCTCGTCCTCGCCGTAGGCGAACCGGTCGCGGCTCCACCAGCGGCCGGAGGCGTCGGCCACCACCGGCGCCCACGCGTGGTACGCCGTGGTCCCCGGCTCGCCGAGCATCTCGGTCCGCACGCCGACGCGGCGCTCGAACCAGCGCGGGCCGAAACCGCTGTACGCGCGGTGCGCTCCGCCGGAGGTCTGGACCGACGTCACGGACCACGTCTCGTCCGTCTCCAGCGACCGCTCCCGCCGCACATCGAAGAGCGACCCGGCCAGGTCCTGCGACGGCGTCCACGCGTCCGGCTCGCCGGGGCAGGCGTGGCCCATCGCCTGGACGAACCACTCGTAATGGCGGGGCCGGTCACTCACGAGGTGCGAGGCGTCGAGCAGGTAGTCGCGCGTGAGCACCAGGGCCCGCGTCTGGTCGACCCCGTCGAAGATGCCGCTGCCCCGCCCGGAGGCAAACTTCGCCCCCGCGCCGAAATGGTGCCGCGTCGGCACCACGCCCACCGTCTTCGGGTCCGCGAAATCGACCATCACCCCGGAGTGGCTGCGCAGCGAGTTCGAGTAGCTCGGGTCCACCCCCGAGTAGTTGGTCGACATCTGGCGGTTGACGAAGATCGGCCGGTTGTGGGCATAGAAGCCCGTCAGGCAGAAGCAGTCCTGGATGTGGTGGGCGTACGGCGTCGCCAGCCGCATCCCCACGGCCGGCGCGGCCGAGGTCCAGTAGTCCGGCCCCTCCTCGGCACGCAGCACCACGAGGCCCCGCTCCGGGTACACCCCGCTCACCCCCGGCGGGGCCGCCACCCGCTCCGGGTCCACCGGGTCCAGCCCGAAGTACAGCGTCGGGTGATACCGCCGCTCGTCCGGCGCCCGCCGCGCCGCCAGGATGTACCCGAACCCGGCGTCCGGCCACTTCTTGTGGGCGATCTCGAACCAGACCCATTGCGGCAGGTGGCCGCCGTGGTACTCGCTCACGCGGCCGGCGGGCCGGTCCACGAGCCACCCCGGCGCGAGGTGGTGCTGGAACCCGTACGCCGGCATCCCGCGGGCGCCCTTCGCATCGCCCATCGTCAGCCGCGGGATGTGCGGCCGCGTGGTCCCCAGGTCCACCGCCGGCATCCCGATCCGGAGCAGGCTCTCCACGTAGCCGCGCATCGTCGCCCCGCCCTCGCCGGTGTAGCCGGAGCCCAGCCACGGCCTGCAATGCCTCCACCGGGACCTCCTGGATGCGCTCGACGTAGCGCTTGCTGAACTGCGCGTCGTGCGCCGAAAGGAGGTCGGTGCCGAGGCTGGAGGCCT